>JBFLZB010000124.1 GCA_040756475.1 Thermodesulfobacteriota bacterium | reverse complement strand
ACCTGGAGGAGGACGCGCTTTTCCGGGTCCATGGTGGTTTCCCAGAGCTGCTGGGGGTTCATCTCGCCCAGGCCCTTGTAGCGCTGGATGCCCAGGGACTTGCGGCCCTGGTCGAGGAGGACCTGGAGGAGCTCTTCCTTGTTGGCGGCCTCGACCAGGGGGAGGTCGGCTCCGTTCTTCTTGAGGACGAGGAAGGGGGGCTCTTTCAGGTCGCCGATGGTGTCGTTGACCCGGCAGAGGCTTCGGTAGTCGGGGGAGTCGATGAGCTCGTAGGTGACGGGGCTGGCGACGATTCGGCCCTCGGCGAACTTCTCTGCCCGGAAGCGCAGGACGCTGTGCTCCTGGTCGGCGCCCGTGACCTCCACCCGGTAACCCCTGGCCTCTAGGGCTTCCCGGAACGGCCGGAAGGACTCCGGCGACTCCAGGCTGCCGGGGCTCGTCAGGTTGTGGTTGGCGAGGATGCGCGTCACCGTGCGGTCGTAGCCCCGGCGCTCGAGCCGGTCCATGTAGTACTTGAAGTCGAAGATGCGCAGCATGAGCTCGCGCAGGGTCTCTCCGGAATAGACGGTGCCGGTCTTCTCGATGCGCACGGCGTGGTCGGCCACGGCCTCCCGGATGAGGAACTGGTGGAGCTCGGCTTCGTTCTGGAGGTAGTGCTCGTTCTTCGACTTGACCACGCGGTAGAGGGGAGGCTGGGCGAGATAGAGGTACCCCTTCTCGATGACCTGGGGCATCACCCGGTAGAAGAAGGTGAGGATCAGGGTGCGGATGTGGCTGCCGTCCACGTCGGCGTCGGTCATGATGATGATGTTGTGGTAGCGGATCTTCTCGATGTCGAACTCGTCGTGGACCCCCGCCCCCAGGGCCGTGATGAGGGTGACGATCTCCTTGTTGGAGAGGATCTTCTCGGGGCGGGCCTTCTCCACGTTGAGGATCTTGCCCTTGAGGGGGAGGATGGCCTGGTTGGCCCGGTCGCGCCCCTGTTTGGCCGAGCCGCCGGCGCTGTCGCCCTCCACGATGTAGAGCTCGCTTCGGGCGGGGTCGCGCTCCTGGCAGTCGGCGAGCTTTCCCGGGAGGCTCGCGCTGTCCAGCGCGCTTTTTCGGCGGGTGAGCTCCTTGGCCTTGCGTGCGGCCTCCCGGGCCCGGGCCTCCTGGATGCACTTGAGGACCACCTGTTTCGCCACGGCCGGGTTTTCTTCGAGGAACGCGGCGAGCTTGTCGTTGACCACGTTCTGGACGAGCCCCTGGACCTCGGAGTTGCCGAGCTTGGTCTTGGTCTGCCCCTCGAACTGGGGATTGGGGATCTTGACGGAGATCACCGCCGTGAGGCCGGCCCGGGTATCCTCGCCGCCCAGGCCTTCCTTGAGGTCCTTGAGGAGGTTCTGGGCCTTGGCGTAGTTGTTGAGGCAACGGGTGAGCGCCCCTCGAAAGCCGGTAACGTGGGTTCCTCCCTCGCGGGTGTTGATGTTGTTGGCGAAGCTGAAGACCTTTTCGTTGAAGCCGCTATTGTACTGGATCGCCACCTCCACCTGGATGCCCGCGTTCTCCCCAAAGAAGTAGATTGGCGGGTGGAGCGGCTCGGCGTTGCGGTTCAAGTGCTCCACGAAAGAGCGGATGCCGCCCTCGTAGCGGAACTCCTGGCGCTTTTCGGTCCGCTCGTCCTCGAGGATGATCTTTACGCCGCTGTTGAGGAACGAGAGCTCCCGCAGCCGAGTGGCGAGGATGTCGAAGGAATACTCCGTCTCCGAGAAGATTTCCGGATCGGGCTTGAAACGCACCTTCGTCCCGCGGCGGCTGGTGACGCCGGTCTCCGCCAGGGGCGCCGCGGGAATCCCCCGGGCGTAGGTCTGTGTGTAGACCTTGCCGTTGCGCAGGATCTCCAGGTCCAGGGTCTCGGAGAGGGCGTTGACCACCGAGACGCCGACGCCGTGGAGCCCCCCGGAGACCTTGTAGGTCTTGTTGTCGAACTTCCCGCCGGCATGAAGCACCGTGAGCACGACCTCCGCAGCGGACTTGCCCGTCTCCTTGTGGATGTCCGCGGGGATGCCCCGCCCGTTGTCCACCACGGTAACGCTGTTGTCCACGTGGATCGTGACGGCTATCTCATCGCAGTAGCCCGCCAGGGCCTCGTCTATGGAGTTGTCGACGACTTCGTATACGAGGTGGTGAAGACCGGAAGCGCCGGTGGACCCGATATACATGGCGGGCCGTTTCCGCACGGCCTGGAGCCCCTCCAGGACCTTGATGGTATCGGCTGTGTAGCTTTCTTCGGTGGGAAATATCTGTTGGTCCATGGTGCTCCAGGTCTTTCTGCGAAGGGGGTGTCAGACGGCGCAGGCGGCGCCTCCGGAGAGGCGGTAGTACCGGGCAGCGCTGGGGTCGGGCACGGGCACGCAGTCCCGGTCCGTTCCGGCAACGATCACCTGGCCGGACCAGGTCTCCAGGAAACGCCCGAGGAAGCCCAGCCGCTTGCGGTCGAGCTCGGACCCCGGGTCGTCCAGCAGGAACACGGGTTTCTCGCCCAGGGAGTCGCGGCCCCACAGGAGCAGGGCAAGCTTCAAACTCAAGGCGAGGGTGCGGAGCTGCCCCTGGGAGCCGAACCGCTCCGCCGCCCGCCCGCCAAGCTTCAGACGCACCATGTCGCGGTGGGGTCCCACGGTGGTGTACCCGAGCTGCGCGTCGCGGGGGCGGTTGCGCCGGAGGGATTCCCGGAGGGCCTCTTCCCCCTGGTCGCTGGAGCCCGAAGCACAGTACCCCAGATCGGCGTCCTCACCCCCCGAGATCTCTGCGTGCAGGGCTGTAACGACCGGGCCTAGGGCTTCGAGCGCCCGCCGGCGGGCTTGGTTCACGGCAGCACCCAGGCGGGCGAGCTCGCCGTCCCACACGTCGATACTGTCGTCACCACGGCGCAGGCAGGCGTTTCGATGGCGCATGACGCGATTCCAGTCCCTCAGCCGCGCCAGATGGCCGGCATCGTTCCAGAAGGCGGCGCGGTCCAGATATCGGCGTCGAAGGTCCTGGCTGCCACGGGCGAGATCGATGTCGGCAGGGCTGAAGAGGACGGTATGAAACTCCGAGAGGTAGGAGGAAATACTGGAAGGAACCTTTCCATCGACTCGCGCCGTACGACCCCCTTCGTCCAACCGCAACTGCAGTCGCACCGTGCCCGTTCGCCCCAGGATCTCTCCCTCCAACAGGGCTTCCGCAAACCCCGATCCTATCAGATCGCGGGTGCGCCGAGTACGAAAACTTTGAAGGTTGGAGAGCAGATGGATCGCTTCGACGACGTTGGTCTTTCCCTGGGCGTTGTCCCCGAACAGGACGCACACCCTGGTACCGGGATCGAGGCTCAGGTCGCCGAGGTTGCGAAACCGGCGCGCCCTCAGGTGCGCCAGCACCATCTCAGTCGACGCGCATGGGCATGACCACGCACAGGAACCTCGTGTCGTCGGCGCTTCGCAGCAGGCACGGAGAGAGGGGATCGTGAACCGAGAGGATGACCTCGTCTCCCCCCACCGCCTTGAGGGCGTCTAGAAAATACGCCGCATTGAAGGCGATCCGCAGGGGCGGACCGGAAAAGACCCCCTGGACCTCCTCCCGGGCTTCTCCCATGCGCACGTCTGCCGAACTGAGGGCCACGGTCTCTCCGTCGGCCTCCAGGACCACGCTGCGGCTCTCCTGATCGCTCAGGAGGGAGACCCGCCGAAGGGCATCCAGGAAATCCCCTCTCTTGATGCGCAGCCCGTTGGGAGACTCGGCGGGCACCACCTGCTGATAGTTGGGGAAGGTTCCCTCGATGAGGGTCACCGAGAGATCGGTAGACCCGACCCGCGCAAACACCCTTCCCTGGTCGGAAACGATGTCGAACTCTCCTTCCACCCCGTCGAGGACGCTCTTGAGTTCTCCGAGTCCCTTCTTGGGGATGATGATCCCCTCCCGAAAGGGGTCGAGCGCCGACCCGACGGGACGGTCGATGAGGGCCAGCCGGTGGCCGTCGGTCGCCACCATCCGCAGAAGCGCCTCACCACTGTCGTTGGTCCAGGCTTTCGCATACACCCCACACAGGTAGGGACGCGATTCATCGTTGGAGGCGGCAAACAAGGTCTTATCGAGCATCTCGCGGAAGAGGCGCGCATCCAGGCGCAGAAAGCGCTCCGGGGGCGAAGGAAAGGAAGGATACTCGTCGGCAGCGGTCCCCGGCAGATGGAACACGCTCTTTCCCGCCGTCACCGTGACCCACTGGTTCTCCTTGACCTCCATGTCCACGCTTCCCCGGGGCATTTCGCGCACGATCTCATGGAGCTTCCGGCCGGGAAGGGCGATGGAACCCGGCATCTCCACGGCACAGGGCTCGCGCTGAACGAGGCTGACCCGCAGGTCGGTCGCACAGACCAGGACCCGCTGGTCCCCAGTCTGGAGGAGGATGTTCTCCAGGATGGGTCTCGTGCTCTTTCTCTCCAGCACGGACTGGGCGAGGGAAAGGACGGACGCGAAGCTCTCCTGGGACAAGCGGATCTTCATAGGACCATCTCCTTCGAATTCTTTTTTTTGTTAAATCTCATTCGTAGTAGTAGGGGCTGTGAAACTTGTGGATAAGCGATGGGAGCGCCCGGGAAAAGGGACGCCGGAGCTGTGGACAAACCTGGGGAGAACCGGTGTCTTTTCCACAGAGGGGAAAGGGTCTGGGTTTGTCCACAGGTTATCCATAGAGCGATACACACGGTAACCACAGGTTATCCCGTGAGGGACGAACGCAAGGTCTCCACCTGGCTCCGGAGATCGGAGTTCAGGGGTAGGGCGGCGGCGATCTTCGAACAGGCGTACATGACAGTGCTGTGGTCACGGCCCCCGATCTTCTGGCCGATCTCGGGAAAGGAGGAGGAGGTCAACTCCCTGCACAGGTACATGGCGACTTGGCGAGGATGGGACAGGCCCTTGGTGCGGCGCTTTCCCTTGAGGTCCGCAAGGGTGATCTGGAAGTGCTGGCAAACCGCCTTGAGGATGACGTCAATGGTAACCTCCCGTCCTCCGTCGCGGATGAAGTCCTTCAGCACTTCCTTCGAGAGGTCTATGGTAATGGGATTATTGGTGAGGCTGGAAAATGCAGCGATTCGCACGAGAGAGCCTTCGAGCTCGCGGACGTTGCTTGCGAAGTTGCTGGCAAGAAAGATGGCGACGTCAGAGGGAAGGGGAATGGATTCAATTTCTGCCTTCTTCTGAAGGATCGCGACCTTCGTTTCCAGGTCCGGAGGCTGGATGTCGGCGATCAGGCCCCACTCGAAGCGGGACCGTAGGCGATCTTCGAGGCCGGGAATCTCTTTCGGGAACTTGTCGCTCGTCACAACGATGTTGCGGTGGCTCTCGTAGAGGGCATTGAAGGTATGGAAGAACTCCTCCTGGGTTCGTTCCTTTCCGGAGATGAACTGAATGTCGTCCATGAGAAGGATGTCCATGCGGCGGTACTTTTCGCGGAACTCGGGCATCTTCTTGTTCTGGAGAGCATGAATGAGCTCATTCATGAAGCTCTCGCTGTGGACGTAGCAGACGCGGATGTCCGGGTAGGTGGCGAGCTTGAAGTTTCCGATGGCGCTCAGGAGGTGTGTCTTCCCGAGACCGACTCCGCCGTAGATGAAGAGGGGATTGTAGGTGCGGGGGGACTTCTCCGCGACGGCGAGGCACGCCGCGTGGGCAAACTGGTTGGAGGAGCCCACCACGAAGGAATCGAAGGTGTACTTCGGATTCAGTCCCAGACGGCGGGCCTTCTCCTTCCACTCGGAAGGCGTGGGTTCGGCCTTGACCGGGAGGGGCGAGGAACGCCGGAGGTAGGGCTTGTCGGTCTTTTGGACCACGAAGTCGAGTTCGAGGGTGGGACCGCCCCGGCGGTGGACGCTGTCGAGAATGAGGGTGGGGAAGGCATTGTCCTGGAGCCAGTCGATGAAGAACCGGTTGGGAACCTCCAGGGTCAGTCGGCCATCTTGCAGCTTGACGGGGTGGATGGGGGCAACCCACGTGGAAAAGGTATGGGGCGGAAGGCTGCCCTCCAGGTCTCTCAGCACTCCCTTCCAAAGGTTCTCCATGGGAGGTTCCGACCGAAGGCAATTATCCACAGCTGTGGATAAAACTGTGGAGAAGATGGACCAGGGTGAGGCGCGAGCAGGGAACGGGACAGGGAAGGAGCAGGACCCATCGGGCCCTCGCGGCGTGGGGTGGAGACTACCAAAGGGGGCCGGGGGCAGGCAAGGGGTTTATTGGGCCGGCCGGTCGGGAGCTGCCTGGGGGTCGTTGACGCAACTGCGCGTTTGAGCTACCGTTTCGCGAAAAACGGGGGGCAGGAGACTGCTGTCGAGAGAGGGGAGGCAAGAGATGGGGAAGGACCCGAGGAGGGAGCAGCGCGCTGCCCTGAAGCGCAAGAAGCGAGAGCAGCGGGTGAGGGAGGAAAAGTCACTGCACCGGGGGGCGAGCCAGGGAGGGGGCCAGGAGGGGCTGCTCAGCCGCGCAAAGGAGTTTCCCGTGGGGGAGTGTGTGGTGAGCAAGGGGTGGCAGGAGCGCGGCCTGGCCCACATTCTGGTAACCCGGCGGGCACCCGATGGGACGCTCGTGGTGGGAGGTTACTACGTGGATCCCCTGTGCACGGGCCTGAAGGCAACCGCGGTCATGCCGCGGCTGAGCGAGGAGGAGTATCGGGAGCGGGTGAAGCCCCACATTTTCAACGACCCGGTGGAGTTCGAGGCGTGCGAGCCGGGAAGGGCCAAGGCCCTGGTGGAGGGAGCGGTGCAGTACGCGGGGTCCCTGGGACTGAAGCCGGCCAAGAGGTGGGAGGAGGCAAGGCGGGTCCTGGAGGGCATCGACGCCGACGGGGAGGGACTGGTCTTTGGCCGGGGCGGAAAGCCGTGCCTGGTGCTGCGCGGCGGGGAAAAGGCTCCCGGTGTGCAGGCACGGCTGGACCGGACCCTGGGCCCGGGCAACTACGCGGTGGAAGAAATCCCGGCGCAGGGGTAGTCCGGAGCCCCGGGGAAGCGACGAGGGGCACCCCCGAGAGCGGGTGCCCCTTCTCACGTGCAGCGAGGGACGAGCCCTCAGAGCGTGTGAACAAATCTGCTGCGCGGCTGCTGTGATGCGCGCTCGTTCACTCCTCGCCTATCTGCACGACATGTCTCGTCGGTCCCTCGCGCGCACCTTGCACTCCGGCGTGCTCGCGACGATTTCTTCACCCGCGCTCAGCGCCGGCGCCCGCCCACGTGAAGCTGGTTCATGGCCCGCTCCATCTTGGCTTCGGCCTCGAGGTACTCCTTGGCTTCCCGGGAGTAGGTCTGGAGCTCGCGCTCGGCCTCGGCCTTGAGGGCTTCGGCCGCCTGGAGGTCGATCTCGGCGGGGAACTCGGCCTCCTCGGCGAGCACGGTCACCTTGGCGTGCTGCACCTCGGCGAAGCCGCGGCGCACGGCGAGGAAGTGTTCTTCCGAGCCGATGCGGTACATGAGCTCCCCCACCCCGAGAGCGGTGAGGAAGGGGGTGTGGCCGCCGAGCACGCCGAACTCGCCCTCGGCCCCGGGGGCGGTGACCTCGGCCACCTCCGCCCGGACGAGCTGGCGGTAGGGGGTGACGACTTCCAGGAGGAACGCGTCCTTTGTCATGGTGTGCTCCGCTCCCTAGACGGCGGCGTCGAGGCGCTTGGCCTTCTCCGCGACCTCTTCGATGCCGCCCACCATGTAGAAGGCTTGCTCGGGGATGTCGTCGTGCTTGCCCTCCACCACCTCCTGGAAGCCGCGGATGGTGTCCTTGAGGGAGACGTACTTGCCCGGCGTGCCGGTGAACGCCTCGGCGACGAAGAAGGGCTGGGAGAGGAAGCGCTGGATCTTGCGGGCGCGGGAGACCGCGAGCTTGTCGTCCTCGGAGAGCTCGTCCATGCCCAGGATGGCGATGATGTCCTGGAGGTCCTTGTAGCGCTGGAGAACCTGCTGGACGGCCCGGGCGACCTTGTAGTGCTCGTCGCCCACGACCTGGGGGGAGAGGACGCGGCTGGTGGAGTCCAGGGGGTCCACGGCAGGGTAGATGCCCAGCTCGGCGATCTGCCGGGAGAGCACCGTGGTGGCGTCCAGATGGGCAAAGGCCGTGGCCGGCGCCGGGTCGGTGAGGTCGTCGGCGGGCACGTAGATGGCCTGCACCGACGTGATGGAGCCCTTGGAGGTGGTGGTGATGCGCTCCTGGAGCTCGCCCATCTCGGTGGCCAGGGTGGGCTGGTAGCCCACGGCGGAGGGGATGCGGCCCAGCAGCGCCGACACCTCGGAGCCCGCCTGGGTGAAGCGGAAGATGTTGTCGATGAAGAGGAGCACGTCCTGCCCCTCCTCGTCGCGGAAGTACTCGGCCACGGTCAGCGCCGAGAGCGCGACCCGGGCGCGGGCTCCCGGGGGCTCGTTCATCTGCCCGTAGACGAGCGCCGCCTTGTCGATGACGCCCGACTCCTTCATCTCCATCCAGAGGTCGTTGCCCTCGCGGGTGCGCTCGCCCACCCCGGCGAAGACCGAAAAGCCGCCGTGCTGCTTGGCCACGTTGTTGATGAGCTCCATGATGAGCACCGTCTTGCCCACGCCGGCGCCGCCGAAGAGGCCGATCTTGCCGCCCCGCAGGTAGGGGGCCAGCAGGTCGACGACCTTGATGCCGGTCTCGAGGATCTGCATCTCGGTGCTCATCTCGGTGAAGTCGGGCGCGCCCCTGTGGATGGGGCTGCGCTTCTTCGTCTCCACCGGGCCCACCTCGTCCACGGGCTCGCCGATGACGTTGAGGATGCGGCCGAGCACCTCGCGCCCCACGGGCATGGTGATCATCTCGCCGGTGTTGAGGACGGGCACGCCCCGCACCAGGCCCTCGGTGGAGTCCATGGCGATGGTGCGCACGGTCTTCTCCCCCAGGTGCTGGGCGACCTCCAGCACCAGGTTCCACTCCTGGTCGGAGATGCTGGGATTCGAGACCTTGAGGGCCGTGTAGATCTCGGGCAGCGCCCCCTCGAAGGAGACGTCCACGACGGCGCCGATGACCTGAGCAACCTTCCCGTATTCACTCATGTGCCTCTGGCCTCCTCTACAAGTTCAGGCCGAAATCGACGTTCTTTGACAGGATGACAGGATCGAGAGGATGTAAGCGGAAGGACCGGTTCGAGCCCAATCCTGTATATCCTGTCATCCTGTCGAAACGGGTTCCGTTCTATCTCATGGACTCCACGCCGTTGACGATGTCCATGAGCTCCTTGGTGATGGACTCCTGGCGGGCGCGATTGTACTTGAGGGTGAGCCGGGAGATCATGTCGCTGGCGTTGTTCGTGGCGGAGTCCATGGCGGTCATGCGGGCCCCGTGCTCGCTGGCGGTGCTTTCCAGGAGCGCCCGGAACACCCGCACGTCTACGTACCGGGGGAGCACCGAGTTGAGCATATCGGCTTCGCTGGGCTCGTAGAGGTACTCGGTGGTGGAGGTGTCGGGCTCTACGCGCAGCGGCTCTACGGGGAGCAGTCGGTCGTACACCACCTGCTGGGAGAGGGCGGACCGGAACTCGTTGTACACCATGTAGACGAGGTCGAGCTCCTTGTTGGTATAGCGCTCTACGATCTCGCGCCCGATCTGCTGGGCCTCCCCGTAGGACACCTTGCCGAAGAGCTCGGCCCTCTCCCCGATGACGTCCACGCTCTTGTTGCGGAAGAACTCCCGCGCCTTCTTGCCCACGAGGTAGAGGCGCACGGCCTCGTACTGTGCGGCCTTTTCCCGCAGGAACCGCTCGACGCTGCGCAGGATGCTCCCGTTGAAGGAACCGCACAGGCCCCGGTCCGAGGTAAAGACCACGAGGGCCACCGCCTTGGGGTCCCGGCGTTCCAGAAGGGGATGGGCCTGTTCCTCGGTGCGAAGCGCCAGGCTCGAGAGCACTTCGAGCATCTTGTCCGAGTAGGGCCGGTTCTGGACGATGGCCTCCTCGGCTTTGCGGAACTTCGCCGCCGAGACCATCTTCATGGCCTTGGTGATCTGCTGGGTGCTCTTGACGCTCTCGATCCGGTTCTTGATGTCCTTGAGGCTCGGCATCCTTGTTTCTCCGCCGTCACTCGGTCACGAAGGCCTGGTCGAGCTCGGCCAGGGCTGCGTTGAGCTTGCCCTTGAGGTCGTCGTCCAGGACTTTCTTGGTGCGGATCGTCTCGAGGATGTCGGGCTTCCTCGTCTCGAAGAAGGAGTACAACTGTTCCTCGTATCTCTTGAGCTGGTGGAGTTCGTACTTGTCCACGTAGCCGTTGGTGGCGGCGTAGACCACGAGCACCTGCTTCTCCACCGGGAGGGGCTGGTACTGGTCCTGCTTGAGGATTTCCACGAGCCGGGCGCCCCGGGCGAGCTGGCGCTGGGTGGCCTTGTCCAGGTCCGAGCCGAACTGGGCGAAGGCCTCCAGCTCGCGGAACTGGGCGAGGTCGAGCCGCAGGGTGCCGGCGACGCCCTTCATGGCCTTGATCTGGGCCGAGCCTCCCACCCGGGAGACCGAGATGCCCACGTTGATCGCGGGGCGCACGCCCGAGTAGAACAGGTCGCTCTCCAGGAAGATCTGCCCGTCGGTGATGGAGATCACGTTGGTGGGGATGTAGGCGGAGACGTCGCCGGCCTGGGTCTCGATGACGGGCAGCGCCGTGAGACTGCCACCCCCCTCGGCCTGGGAGAGCTTGGAAGCGCGCTCCAGGAGGCGGGAGTGGAGGTAGAATACGTCGCCCGGGTAGGCCTCGCGCCCGGGCGGGCGGCGCAGCAGCAGGGAGAGCTGTCGGTAGGAAACGGCCTGCTTGGAGAGGTCATCGTAGATGATGAGGGCGTGGCGGCCGTTGTCGCGGAAGTACTCGCCCATGGTGCAGCCGGAGAAGGGGGCGATGTACTGGAGCGGCGCGGGCTCGGAGGCGGTGGCGGCGACCACGATGGTGTAGTCCATCGCCCCGTGCTCCTTGAGCTTGGCCACCACCTGGGCCACCGTGGAGCGCTTCTGCCCGATGGCGACGTAGATGCAGGTCACGTCGCCGCCCTTCTGGTTGATGATGGTGTCCACGGCGACGGCGGTCTTGCCGGTCTGACGGTCGCCGATGATGAGCTCGCGCTGACCGCGCCCGATGGGGACCATGGAGTCGATGGCCTTGAGGCCGGTCTGGAGGGGCTCCTTCACCGACTGGCGCTTGACGATGCCGGGCGCCTTGATGTCGATGACGCGGTTCTCGGGGCTCTCGATGGGGCCCAGCCCGTCCACGGGGACGCCCAGGGGATTCACGACCCGGCCCCGGAGGGCGTCGCCAACGGGCACCGAGACGATCCTCCCGGTGCGCTTGACCGTGTCGCCTTCCTTGATGTGGATATCCTCCCCGAGGATGGCGGCGCCCACGTTGTCCTCTTCCAGGTTGAGCGCCATGCCCATGATGCCGCCCGGGAATTCCAGGAGCTCGCCGGCCATGCACTTTTCGAGGCCGTGAATGCGGGCGATGCCGTCGCCCACGTTGAGCACGACGCCGGTCTCCGCAACGTCGAGCTTGACCTCGAAGTTCTGGATCTTCGATTTGATGATCTGGCTGATTTCCTCGGCGCGGATCTGCATCGTGGTCTCACCCCTTGATCAAGGTTTCTCTCATGCGTTCGAGCTGGGTTCGCAGGCTGCCGTCGAAGACGAGGTTGCCGACGCGGGCGACCACCCCGCCGAGCAGGGACGGGTCCACCCGGATGTCCAGCTCGACTTCCTTCTTCAGTGCCCGGGCGAGCGCCTTGCGCAGGGCGCCGGCCTGGGCTTCCTGGAGGGGCATGGGGGTTAGGGCTTCGCCGCGCACGCGGCCCTCGGCGTCGTCCCGGAGGGCGGCAAAGGCCCGCAACACGTCGTCGAGCTGGGTAAGCTTGCGGGCCGCCAGCAGCACCCGAAGGAAGTTTGCGCAGAGGGGATCGAGCTCGGCCGCGGTCAGCACGGCGTCGAGGACCTCGGCCTTGGCGGGCCGGGGGAGCACCGGGCTCAGGAGGGCAACGCGCAGCTCCTCCTGGGTGGCCAGGGCTTCCTGCACGGCCGCCAGCTCCTGGGCAACCCGGGCCGTCTTGCCGGCCTCCTGGGCGAGCTCGAAGAGCGCTTTGGCATAGCGCTGGGCAATTCGTGAGCGGATCAATGCACCCTCCCGATGTTCTGGATGGTGAGCTCGACGGCCTTCTTCTGGTCCTCGGGGGTGTAGGCCTTGGAGAGGAGCTCCTGGGCCAGCTGGACCGCCAGCGCGGCGGCCTCGGAGCGCAGTTCGTCGGTGGCGCGCTTCACCTCGTTGGCGGCGGCGGCCTCCACCTGGCGCCGGATGGAAGCGGCGGCCTTCTCGGCGTCGGCCAGGATCCGCTCCCTCTGGCGCTCCCCCTCGGCCTTGAAGTCGGCGTGGATGCTCTGGATCTCGCTCTCCAGGGCGGCGACGCGGGCCTTGTGCTCCTGGTACTTGGCCTCGGCGGCGTCCCGGGCGGCAAGGGCCTCCTCGAGCTCTTTCTTGATGCCGTCGCGGCGCTGGGCCAGGGCCTGGGACACGGGCTTTCGGAGGAAGTAGAAGAGGCCTCCGGCCAGGATGCCGAAGTTGACGAACTTCATGGCGAGATCGTAGAGGGGCGAGCGGCCGGTGTCGGCAGCGGCCCAGACGAGGCCGGGGAGAAGGAGGAGTGCCCCGGCGAGGAGCGACAAGGCGAGGGTGCGGCGGAGCATCAGACGGCCCTCCCGAGGATGCGCTGGGCGACGGCAGTCGCAAGCGGGGCGACCTGGGCGCGAAGGGCCTTGCGGGCGTCCTCGGACTCGGCCCGCAGGCGGGCTCGTACCTGGGTGACCGCCTTGTCCGCCTCGCCGGAGGCCGCTTCCAGCAATCGGTCGCGCTGCGCCTCGGCCTGGCGGATCACCTGGGTGCGGGTGCGGTCGGCGTCGGCCTTGGCGGCCTGGAGGCGCTTCTGATAGTCGTCCCAAAGGGCCTGGCTCTCGGAGGAGAGCTGGGCGGCCTGCTTGCGGCGGCCCTCGGTGCGGTCGCTTCGCTCCTCGAGCACCCGGAGCATGGGGCGAAAGAGGAGGCGGTTCAGGAGGTACATGAGGAGCAGAAAGTTGACGAGCTGCACGAGCAGCGTGGCGTTGATGTTGATCACGAGGCTATTCCTCCGTAACCCGGGGGCAGAGCGGGCGCGATCATACACGAAGGCTTTGCCGCAATCAAACGGCTTTCAGCGCTGGCGAGACGATTTTCCCCGCGTCAGACCACGAAGATGAGGAGCAACGCCACCACCAGGGAGTAGATGCCGGTGGACTCGGAGACAGCCTGCCCCACCAGCATGGTGCGGGTCAGGAGGTTGGCGTGCTCGGGGGCGCGGGCGATGCCCTCGCAGGCCTTTCCCGCGGCGAATCCTTCACCGATGCCGGGGCCGATGGCGCCGAAGCCCATGGCGATGCCGGCTCCCAGCAGGGCGGCGGCGCGGACGAGGTCGGGGCCGGTAATCTCAGCAGCCATGATTCACCTCCAGGGCAAGAAGGGAAAAATCAAACGACGTATAGGAGAAGCAGGGCGACGACGAGCCCATAGACGCTGGTGGACTGGCTGACGGCCTGGCCCACGAGCATGGTGCGCACGAGGGTGGCGGAAAGGTCGGGGCGGCGTCCGGTGGCCGCGCAAGCGGAAGCCGCCGCCAGGCCCGCGCCCATCCCGGGGCCCACGGCCGAAAGGCCGCCGGCGAGACCCGCCCCGAGGAGG
>JBFLZB010000123.1 GCA_040756475.1 Thermodesulfobacteriota bacterium | reverse complement strand
CGCCCCCCTGGCCTTCTTCATGGGCATGCCCTTCCCCTTGGGGCTCGGCGCGCTGGCAAGGCGCGCTCCCTCCTGGGTTCCCTGGGCCTGGGGCGTGAACGGCTTCGCGTCGGTGGCGAGCGCGGCCCTGGCGGCCCTGCTCGGCATCCACCTGGGCTTCCGGGGGGTGGTGGCGCTGGCGGCCCTGCTCTATGGGGCGGCGGCCTGGACCGCGCGGCGTTGGTAGGGCGCCCCATCCGAGAATCGGTCTCGGGGCGCAATGTCCTTTCCGAAATCGGAAGCTCAAGTATTGACGGACTCCATCCGATTTCGTTAGAAGGTATTCCCGAGGGCAGTCACCCAGGTGGCGACTTTCCCGGGGGCGCGCACCCGGCCCCGCCGGTTCTTGTGCGCGCGGTCACCAGCGCGCGGGCCGCCATGGGGGGCGGACCCGCCAGAGAGAGAAGCGATGCGTCATCTGGTGCGATGGGCGGCAATCCTGTGTCTGGTGGCGTTCCCCCCCCTGGCCGGGGCGGGCAGCGTGGGAGGGGCCGCGCCGGTGTTTACGGCACCCCTGTTGAAGGGCGGCGACTTCAACCTCTCGGAGCACCTGGGCAAGAAGGTCATCCTCCTGGACTGGTGGTCGATCAACTGCGTGCCCTGCGTGCAGGCCATCCCCGCCCTCATCGATCTCCACAACCGCTACCCGGACGACCTGCTGGTGGTGGGCATGAACGTGGACGCCTTCATCCTCAAGCGCGTCGAGCGGTTCCTGGCCACCCAGAGCTTCAAGGTGACCTACCCCACTGTGGTCGACAAGCAACTGTCGGTGATGAAGCAGTACGAGGGGAGCATCCTCCCGACCACGGTGCTCATCGACAAGCAGGGGAGGATCGCCTTCACCCACGTGGGCTACAAGCCCGGGGACGAGGTCACCCTCGAAGAAAAGCTCCGCGAGATCATCGCCACCAACTGACGTCCCGCTGCCCGTCTCCCCTCCTATACCCTGTGCGCCCGGGCTCGCTTGCCCGGGCGTTTTCCTTTTTCCGGGGAAGAAGCCGTGAAGCCAAGAGAGGTCTGCGCCCCCTACGCGGGGCTATCCCCTGAACGGGTGCTCGATGCCGTGGAGAGCGCCGGGTTCGCGTGCGACGGGAGGCTCCTGGCCCTCAACAGCTACGAGAACCGGGTCTACCAGGTGGGCGTGGAAGGCGGGGAGCCCCTGGTGGCCAAGTTCTACCGCCCCCACCGGTGGTCCGACGAGGCGATCGTCGAAGAGCACGCCTTCACCCAGGAGCTCGCCGCCGCGGAGGTTCCGGCGGTCCCCCCCTGGGCCGACGACTCGGGCCGCACGTTGTTCTCCTTCCAGGGCTTTCGCTTTGCCCTCTACCCCAAGAGGCCCGGCCGCAACCCCGAGTTCGAGGCGCCCGACACCCTGCGCCAGATGGGGCGCTTCCTCGGCCGGCTCCACGCGGTGGGAGCCGCCGGGGTCTTTCGGCACCGGCCCGCCCTGACCCCCGACTCCCTGGGGTGGGAGTCGGTGCAGTTTCTTCGGGGGTGCGGGTTGGTGCCCGCCTCGGCGGCCGCCTCCTACTTCGGGATCGCCGAGGCCGTGCTCCAGGGGGTCGAGCGGGGCTTTGCGCGCTGTGGCAGGCCCCAGACCTTGCGGCTTCACGGCGACTGCCACCCGGGCAACGTGCTCTGGGCCCGGGAGGGGCCCCACTTCGTGGACTTCGACGACAGCCGCACCGGCCCCGCCATCCAGGACCTGTGGATGCTCCTCTCCGGCACCCGGGAGGAGGCCGAGGCCCAGCTGGAGGCCGTGCTCGAAGGCTACACCGTCTTTCGGGACTTCGACCCCCGGGAGCTCTACCTGGTGGAGGCCCTGCGGTCGCTGCGCATGATCCACCACTCGGCGTGGATCGCCCGCCGCTGGGACGACCCGGCCTTTCCCGCCGCCTTTCCCTGGTTTGGCGAGCCGCGCTACTGGGAGCAGCAGATCCTGGCCCTGCGGGAGCAGGCGGGGGCGCTCGACGAGCCGCCGCTGCGGGTGGAGGTGCCGGGGCGGTGACCAGGAGCCACCATCAACCTTTGCGGCGGGGTCGGGGGGCCCTGCAGCGCAGCCGCGCCCCGCATCGATCGATCGGCGACACCCGGTGCAATCGGGTGAAGCTCGGCGTACGTGTTCTCTGGAGGAGACGCCCTCAGGACACCGCGGATTGCGCGGCGGAGCGGAAGGGTCCCCCGACCCCGCTCACTGCCCAGGTGGCGGATCCAGGGTTGATCCCTCCGTTGCAGGCCGGCGCCCCCGTGTGGTAGTGGTTTCGGGACGCCGCCGTGCGGCTCCGGTGGGGGACGCAGCAGGCCGCCGGGCCGCCGCAAGGGGCAGGAGCGTCCAGGATGTCCACGACCGCCACCGGGGAGGCCGCCATGACGAGCCCGATCAAGACCTCCGAAGACGTGCAGGAGGCAATCCGCAGCGAGAATCTCGGCACTCTGCGCCGGGCACTGGAAGCCTCCCCCCTGGCCGCCGAGCTCGGCGTGGTCTTTCGCGAGCTCGAGCCGGGCCGGGCCGTGGCTCGGCTTCCGGCCGGCCCCAAGCTCGCGAACTTCCTCGGCTACACCCACACCGGCGCCCTCTACGCCGTGGCGGAGCAGGCCATGGCCGCCGCAGCCAACTCCCTGGGGTACGTGGGGCTGCCGCTCAACTGCGACATCCATTTCCTCAAGGGTGCCGACCCGGGGCAGGAGCTGGAGGCCCGCGCCCGCGTGGTCGACACCCAGGGGCGCATCGCCCGCGTCTCCGTCGAGGTGGTGCAGGGGGGCACCGAGGTGGCGCGACTCACGGAAATGGTGTTCCTGCGCAGCGGAGCCGGGTGAGCCCTCCTCGATGGTGATGGGCGCCGACGTTATCCGCGAAGCGTCCCGGACCCGGGCCGAGCTGGCCGTGCGGGTGCGCCGGGAGCTTCACCGGATTCCCGAGCTGGCGTTCCAGGAGGTGGCGACGACCCGCTACGTGGCCGCCTTCCTGGCCGAGCGGGGGATCCCCTTCGAGCCCTCCCCCTCGGGCACCGGTGGGGTGGCCGTGGTGGGCCGGGGGGAGCCCGTGGTCCTCCTGCGGGCCGACCTGGACGGCCTGCCCGTGGAGGAGGCCACCGGACTCCCCTTTCGCTCCGAGCACCCCGGCCGCATGCATGCCTGCGGCCACGACGCCCACGCCGCCATGCTGCTGGCTGCCGCCGACGCCCTCGCCTCGGGGGAGGTGCCGCTCCCCGGCCGGGTGGCGTGCGTCTTCCAGCCCGCGGAGGAGGGCCCCGGAGGGTGCGTGCGTCTGCTGGAGGAGGGGCTCCTGGAGCGGCACCCGGCCCGGCTGGCCTTCGCGCTCCACGTCTGGCCGGGGCTGCCCGTCGGCGCCGTGGGGCTCTCCCCCGGTCCCGTGATGGCCAGCATGGACCGCCTTCGCATGGCGTTTCACGGCCGGGGCGGGCACGGGGCCTACCCCCATGTCTGCGTGGACCCGATCGTGATGGCCGCCGAGGGAGTCCTGGCCCTCCAGACGGTGGTGAGCCGGCGCACGGACCCCCTGGAGCCGGCGCTTCTCACCGTTGGGGCGATCCAGGGAGGCAGCGCCCCCAACATCATCCCCGACCGGGTCGAGCTCTTGGGGACGATCCGCGCCTACACGGCGGAGGTGCGGGAAGCCCTCCTTCGGGGTGTCCGGGAGGTGGGGGAGGGCGTCGCCTCGGCTCACGGAGGCCGATTCACCTGCGCCGTGGACGAGGGCTACCCGGTGACCCGCAACGACCCGGAGGCCGCCCGGCTGCTGGGAGGGGCGCTGGCGGAGGTGCTGGGTGCGGACGCCGTGCGCCCCGCAGCGAAGACCATGGGGGCCGAGGACATGGGGTTCCTGCTGGAGCGGGTGCCCGGGTGCTACCTCCAGCTGGGCGCGAGCCCCGACCCGTCCCGCGCCGCGCCCCTCCACAGCCCCCGCTTCGACCTGGACGAGGCCTGCCTGCCCGTGGGGGTGGCCGCGCTGCTTGCGGCGGCTTGGGCCGGGCTCACTTCCTGAGGGCCCGCACCACCCGGGAACCGCAGGCCACGCTCTTGGGCAGCCACGTCTCCAGCAGGCGGGCCCGCTCGGCCGCGTCCAGGAGTCCGCCGTCCGCGCGCTCGAGCCGGGCCCGGCGCGCCACGCTGTAAAGGCTCACGGCAGCCGCAACCGAGATGTTGAGGCTCTGGGCGAAGCCCGTCATGGGGATGATGAAGGCCCCGTCGCACGCGGCGCGGGCGGCGGCGCTCACCCCCTGCTTCTCGTTGCCGAAGACCAGCGCCAGGGGCTCCTGGATCGGCAGCTCCTCCAGGGGCTTGGCCTCCGGGTCGAGCATGGCGGCGTACAGGCAAAATCCCGCGGCCCGGAGCTCGGCGGCGCAATCGGCGAAGGTCTCGTGGCGGTGCAGGGTCAGCCACTTGTGGGCCCCCAGGGTGATCCGCCGGCTGAAGGTGAAGTCCTCGGCGGTCTCCACCGCGTGGACGTGCTGGATGCCCAGGGCCTCGCAGGTGCGCAGCACCGCGCTGGCGTTGTGGGGATGGTGCAGGTTCTCCACCACCGCCCGCACGGCGCCGAGCCGCTGGTGGAGCACCGCCTCGATCTTGGCCCAGCGCCGGGGCCGCACCGCCGCGCGAAGGATCTCCTCGGCTCGTTCCATGGGGCCAGGATAGCAGAGCACCGCCTGGGGCGGGAAGGCGGTGGGGCCTCGACGGCCCCGCGATCCTGTGCTATCCAGGCGGAGCCGGCCGGAAGAGATCAGGAGGGAGAACCAGTGGCAGTGCTCGAGGCCATCCGGGTCCAGAGGGTACAGTTCGAGGCGACCGGAAACGCCCCTGGAGAAGCCCGGCAGAGTCCGTGCGAGATCCGGGCCCACGTGCGGGGGCTCGAAGGGGGGCGGGCGTCGGTGCTCCTCGTGGCGCGCTTCTTCGAGGGCGATCCCAAGCCCCCCTTTCGCCTGGAGATCGCCCTGGAGGGTCACTTCCGGCTCGGCCAGGCCGAGACCGCCGAAGGGCTCGCCAAGGGGGAGGGGCCTGCGTCCCTCTACCCCTATTTGCGAGACGAGGTGGCGCACCTGACCCTGCGGGCCGGCATGGCGCCGGTCTTGCTCCCGCCGCTTCGGCTCGCCCCCTCGGCGGTGCAGTTCCGGGAGGACGTCAATTGAGCCCCGGGCCCCAGGGGTCCCGAGGGTCGTCCCGGGTGGCGGGCCGGCTCGCGCAGGTGCTCCGGGAGCACCGGGAGGAGTTGGGCGCCGAGTTCGTGCGCCGCCTCCAGGAGGGCGTGGGTCCCCACTACAGCACTCGGCCCCGGGAGGAGCTGGCCCAGACCTCGGGCCGGGCACTGGACGGGTACCTGGAGGCCCTCGGCCGGGGCGACTGGGGCGTCATGGAGACCTTCGTCCAGGAGATCGCCGAAAAGCGGTTTCCCCAGCGTTTTCCCCTCTCGGAGGTGCAGCGGGCGTTCGGGGTGTTCCGCGACCTGGCGCGTCCCCTGGTGACCGCGGCCTTCCAGGGGCCGGAGCTCGAGCTGGCCCTTCACCTGGTGGACGAGGCCGTGGACGAGGCGATTCACCGCTTCAGCGACACCTACCAGGAGCTGCACCTGGAGGAGATCCGGCGCACCTCGGGCGAGCTGGCCGAGGCCCATCGCCTGCTGCGCAGCCAGTACGACGAGGTGGCCGACGCGGCGAAGTTCAAGAGCCAGTTCTTCGCCAACATGAGCCACGAGCTGCGCAGCCCGCTCAACTCGATCATCGGCTATACGGAGCTCCTTCTGGACGGGGTGGACGGGCCCGTGAGCGGCGAGCAGGCCGGGGACCTCCAGCGCATCCTGGCCGCCTCCCGGTACCTGCTCAAGCTCATCAACAACATCCTCGACATGACCCGGATCGAGGCGGGGCGCATGGAGGTGGAGGTGCAGACCTTCGACGTGTCGGACCTCGTTGCCGAGGCCCTCGACACCGTCACCCCCCTTGCCTACCGGAAGCGGCTGGACCTGCGCACCGAGCTCGAGGACGCGCCCCAGACCTTTTGCTCGGACCGGGAGAAGCTCAAGCAGATCCTGATCAACATCCTGGCCAACGCGGTGAAGTTCACCGACGAGGGCTCGGTGGTGTGCTCCGTGCGCCGGGAGGGGGGCCGGCTGCGGGTGGAGGTGCGCGACACGGGCATCGGCATTGCTGCGGAGGACAAGAAGCGGATCTTCGCGAAGTTCTTCCAGGCCGATCCCTCCCACGCCCGGGAGCACCGGGGGACGGGGCTCGGGCTTCCCCTGTGCCGCATGCTCGTGGAGCTCCTGGGCGGCGAGCTCGAGGTGGAGAGCGAGCCCGGCGCGGGGAGCCGGTTCTCCTTCTGGGTGCCCGAGGCCGCCGCCGCACCCGCGCGCCCGGCCGCGGCGCAGGGGCAGCCCCGGGTGCTCGTCATCGAGGACGACCCTTCGGCCCTGGAGCTCATCCAGAAGGTGCTGGAGTCGGCGGGGATGCAGGCCGTTCCCGCCCGGGACGGCGTCGAGGGCCTGCGGCTCGCCCGGCAGGTGCAGCCCGCAGCCATCACCCTGGACCTGCTCATGCCCCGGGTGGACGGGTGGGAGGTGCTGCGGGAGCTCAAGGCGGACCCCGCCACCCGGGCCGTCCCGGTCGTCATCCTCTCCTGCATGGATCGCAAAGAAGCGGGACTGCGGGCGGGGGCCGACGCCTTCCTCGTCAAGCCCCTGGACCGGGGCGAGCTCCTGGGGGCCCTGCGGCGCCTGGTGGCCACCGCGGGTGGCCCGAGGGGGGCGGATGGGCCGGCGTGACACCTTCGGAGTCCGGGAGCTCGGCGCCCTGGCCCGGGCGGTGCCCCTGGCCCGGGAGCTCATCGGCGAGCGGTTCGCCCTGGCCGATGACTGGTTCGACCGCACGAGCCACCGGATCCTGAGCGCCCGGGAGCTGCGGGCCGGCGAGCTCCTGGGGCGGGGGCGCCTGGCCGAGATCCGCCGGGTCTTCCGCCTGGAAGGGCAGGGGGCGGGCCGCTTCGTCCGCTGCGAGCGCCTGTGTCCCCACTACCGCATCTGCCTCCAGGATCACAACATCCTCGACCGCGTCCGCAGGGACCCCGGCCTGGAGCTTCCCGAGCTCCTGGTGGGGGTGCTCACCCACGAGTACGTGCACCTGGTGCGCTTCTGCCGCCTGGAGCACCCCTACCACGCCCCCGAGGAGCGGCGCTCCCGGGAGGAATCCCGTGTCTGCGAGCTCACCCGCGAGATTCTCCTGCGCTCCCGGCACGCCCCCCTGCGCCGGGCGGCGGAGTCGCTGGGCCGGGAGCCGTGACGGCCCCCCTCACCCCCAGGGCTGGATCTCGGCGTGGATGCGCTGGAAGTCGGCATGGATGCGCCGAAAGGTGCGCAGGAGCTCGGGGTCGAAGTGCCGGTCCGGCCGGGTGCGGGAGTCCCCCTCGAGGAGGATCCGGCAGCTCTCCTCGTGGGAGAGGGCAGGCTTGTAGGGCCGGTCGGAGCGAAGGGCGTCGTAGACGTCCACGATCTTGCACAGCCTCGCTTCCCGGGGAATGGCCTCCCCCGCCAGCCCCCGGGGGTAGCCCGAGCCGTCCCAGTTCTCGTGGTGGGCGCCCGCGATGCGGCGGGCCACCGCCAGGCGCGGGGAGCTGCCGATGATCTTCTCGCCCTGGAGCGCGTGCTGGCGCATGGGCCCCACCTCCTCGGGGGACAGCGGACCGGGCTTCTGGAGGAGCTCCCGCGGCGTGTGGATCTTTCCCACGTCGTGGAGCTGGGAGGAGTAGGCGATGATCTTCGCTTCGTCGGGTCCGTACCCGGCGGCCAGGGCCAGGGTCTCGGCGTAGCGGCTCACCCGCAGGATGTGGTCGCCGGTGACCTCGTCGTTCACCTCGCTGGCTCGGGCGAGGGCCCCTACCAGGTAGAGGAAGCCCTCTTCCACCTGGGCGACCCGGGAGGAGAGGGTCCACACCGAGCCCAGGGTGATGGCCAGGGCCGAGAGCACCTGCCCCTCGTAGCGGGTGGCCCGGCCGGGGTAGTTGAAGGCGATGATGGCCCCGGGCCGGTCCCCCGCGATGCGGTAGGTGACGAAATTTCGGATGGGCGCCCCCACGGCCTCCCGCACCGTGGGGTGGAAGCGGCCCTGGTACTCGTCGGCGCCCAAATTCTCCTCGTCCACGTTGGAGACGAGCACCGTCTCGGAGGCGGCCGAGTAGGCGTAGGAGTGCCTGGCCTCGAGCTCGAAGGGGCCCACCGCGGGGCCGTAGGCGTGGGTGCCCACGGCGTACACGGTGCCCGTGAGAATGGGGGGCTGCCCGTGGACCACGAAGACGTGGGAAGGGACGCGGGTGCCCCCTTCGCCCCCGGCGCTGGCCATCTCGTTGAGGGCGTGGACCACGAGCCCGTCCAGGTCGGGCAGGCGGGGCGACGGGTGGCAGAGCTCCTCCAGGGCCTCGTCGGTCACCTGGAGCAGGTCCAGGGTCTGGCGAAACGCCACGTGGCAGAGGTCTCGCCCCCGCTGGGGCGGCGGAGCCTGGCGGCGGTGGGGCATGGGGGGCCTCCGGATTCGCGGCGGCCGGTGCGCCGGGCCGCAAGGGATACGCTGGACGGCGCCGCTCGGGGTCTCCTCGCGGCCCACCTGGAGCGGGCGCCGGCTTGACCGGCGCCCCCCGGGAGGCCATGATACCCGGGCACTTCCGGAAGGCCAACCCATGAAGCTCCTCCTGCATACCTGCTGCGGCCCCTGTACCATCGTGCCCTTGCGCCGGCTGCGCGCCGAGGGGGCCGAGGTGCTCGGGGTCTACGCCAACCCCAACATCCACCCGTTTACCGAGTGGGACCGCCGCCGCGCGGCCCTGGAGGAGCTGGGCCGCGTCGAGGACCTGGGGCTCCTGCCCCACCCGGAGTACGACCCCGGGGAGTGGCTGCGGGCCGTGGCGTTTCGCGAGGGGGAGCGCTGCCGGGTCTGCTTGCACCTTCGCCTGCGGCACGCGGCGCTCCTGGCGCGCCGGGGGCGGTTCGAGGCGTTCACCACCACCCTGCTCTACAGCCGCCGCCAGAAGCACGACCTGATCCGGGAGCTCGGGGAAGCGGTGGGGCGCGAGGCCGGCGTCTCCTTTCTGTATCGGGACTGGCGCGACGGCTGGGGCGAGGGGATCGAGGCCTCCAAGGCCCTCGGCCTCTACCGCCAGGCCTACTGCGGGTGTCTGTACAGCGAGGTGGAGCGCTTCGCCCCCGCCCGCCCCAGGGGGCGGGAAGCCCGGCCGTGACGACCCTGGGCAAGCTCCTGGTGGTCGCCGGCCTGGCCCTGGCGGCCCTGGGGGGGCTGTTCCTCCTGGCGGCGCGCCTGCCGTTTTTCGGCCGGCTGCCCGGCGACATCACCGTGGAGCGGCCGGGCTTTACCGTTTCCTTCCCCCTGGGGACCTCGCTTCTCCTCTCCCTGGTCCTGTCCCTGGTCCTCTCCCTCCTCTTCTGGCTCTTCCGGCGCTAGAGTTTCCCTCAAGTATCGCCATACCCGGGCCGATGGGAGGGCGAAGCCCGGGGGGTGACTGCTCGAAGGAGAAGCCCATGCGGATGGCTCCCACCCTTTTGTTGCTCGCCTGTGCCCCGGCCCTGGCCGCGGGGGAGCCGGCATCCGTGCTCCGGGCCCGGGTCGCGGACCGGGCTCCTCTGGTGGACGGGGTGGTGGACGAGGTGTGGTCCCGGGCCGAGCCCATCGTCGTACGCGTCGAACCCATCACCGACGACGTGGGGGCCCGCTACGGGGGCTTTGAGCCCAAGCGTCGCTCTCCCCCCGTGGACGTGACCCTTCGGGCGCTCGTCCACGGGGCGACCTTCTACCTCCTGGCCCGCTGGCCGGACCCGACCGAGAGCGCAGTGCGCGCCCCCTGGATCTGGGACTCGGCCTCCCAGACCTACGTGACGGGCCCGGGCAACGAAGACCGGTTTGCCCTCCTCTTGCCCATGGGGGCGTCCAGGCCCACGGACTGCATGGTGAGCGGCGTTACCTTCGTGGGGGACCTCTGGTACTGGAAGGCCGCCCGTTCCAACCCGGCGGGGTACGCCGACGACCAGACGCTGCGGCTGGGTTTGCGTGAATTCCGGGGGGCGGACGTGCTCCACGGCCCTGAGGGCAAGACCAGTTACGGCAAGCGGTTCAACGACGCGGGGAATTCCTGCGTGGCCGAGCGCACCGAGCCCCCGGCCCGCTTCGCGGGCGACGTGGTGCCTCGCTACGTTCCCCAGGAGCCCTCGGGGAGCCGGGGCGACATCCGGGCCCGGGGCGTGTGGGCCGACGGCCACTGGACCCTGGAGATGGCCCGGGCGCTGGACACGGGAGACCCGGAGGGGGACCGGGCCCTGGCCCGTGGGGACCGGCTGGAGGCCGCCGTTGCGGTCTTCGACGACGTGGGAGACTACTACCACTCCTCTTCGGCTCTGTTCACCCTGGTCATCGAGTAGACGGGAGCATGGAGCGCACCGACACGGTAGTTCTGCGCGCCCTGGGGCGCGCGCTCGGCTTCTTCGTGGCCCTCCTCACCCTGGTGGGGGGGCTCGGCCTGGCCGGGCTCTGGTACCAGGGCCGTGCCCTCGAAGCCCTGGTGCACCGCTCCCTGCCACGCGCCGACCTCCTCTCGGAGGTGCGCGAGGCGGTGAGCCAGGTGGAGATCGGGGTACTCCGGTTCATGGGGTACTACGAGGCGGACCTGTCCCGCGCCGAGGCGAGCCTGGAGCGGATCGAAGAGGGCTTGCGGGCCCTGGCGGCGTCGGGAGTCCCGGAGGCGCAGGCGTCCCTCTCGGCCTTGGCGACGCTGCGGTCCCACCTGGCCGCCATCGACGAGAGCGCGGACTCCAAGGGGCTCGACGACGCGTTTGCCCTCCTGCGTGCCGACGTGCGAGACCTGGACCAGGCGGTCGAATCCCTGCTGGAAAACCTGCGGGCCCTGGAGGCCGCCAAGGGGCAAGCCACCCTGGCTCAGTCCCGGCACGTGCGCCTCACCCTGGTGGCGGCCCTGGGCGCGGGGTGGTTCCTCGCCCTGGGCATCCTCGTCTATTCCCTGCGCCGGCTCAAGAATCCGTTTCGGGAGATCCTGGCCTTCCTGGGGGCGGCCGCCGAAAAGGACCTGACCGGGCGTCTGCCGGAAGGCGCGGACGACGAGTTCGGGGCGCTGGCCCGAGTGGCCTCGCGGCTGAGCGAGACGCTGTCCGGTACCCTGCGCACCCTGCTCCGGGTGGCGGGCGACATCGCGGCGCGGGGCGAAGCCCTGGGAAGGCGGGCTCAGGAGGCCCGGCGCGGCAGCGAGGAGCAGCTGTCCCGGGTGGAGGCGGGAGGCCGGCGGGCCCGGGAGATCCGGGCCAACCTCGCCCCCCTGGGAGAGCTCTCGGCCCGGCTGCGGGAGGGGGCGGAGCAGGCGGCCTCCAGCGTGCAGCAGATCCTGGCCATGACCCAGCAGGTGCGGGCCGAGATGGAGGGACTGTGCGAGCGGGCCGGGGGTTCCCACCGGGCCATGGACGAACTCAGCCTCGCCACCGCCCGGGTCGCGGCCCTGGCGGGGCAGGTGGGCGCCGCCGCCCAGGGGGTAGCGGCGGCGGCCGTGGCCATCGACCGGGCCACCGAGACCCTGTGCTCGGGGGCGAGCGAGGGGCGCCGCCTCACGGAGGACGTGGTGGGGAAGGCGGCCGAGGGCAGGCAATCCATGACCCAGGCGCTCAACGGCATGGAACGCATCCGGGAGGCCGTGGACGCGGCGGTGCGCAGTTTCGAGCGGCTGGAGGGCGAGCTCTTGCGGGTGGGCCGGGTGACCCAGGTCATCGACGACATCGCCGGGCGCACCAATCTCCTATCCCTCAACGCGGCCATCATCGCGGCCCAGGCCGGGGAGCGCGGCAAGGCCTTCGGCGTGGTGGCCGCGGAGATCCGCAGCCTGGCGGAGAAGACCGCCGCCAGCACCCGGGAGATCCGGGCCATCGTGGACGGCGTGGTGTCGGGGGGGCGCGAGGCGGCCCAGGCGGTGTCGGAAGGGGCGGTCCGAGTGGCCGACGGCGCCCGCCAGGCGGGCGACACGGGGCAGCTCCTGGGGGGCATCCACGAGAGCGCCGACCGGGCGGCAACCCGCCTGCGGGAGATCGAGGCGGCCGCCGTGGGCCAGGCCCGGGAGGCGGCCCGGGTGGTGGAGGAGATCCAGCAGGTGGGCCAGGGGGTCGCGGAGATCGTGGCCGCGGTGAGGGCCCAGGAGGCCCAGACCGAGGCTGTCCACGGTGCCCTGGGAGAGATCGGCCAGGTGGCCCGGCAGGTCTCCATGGCCTCCGACGAGCAGACCAAGGGCACCGAGCACATCACCCACACCGTGGTCGAGGTGAGCCAGGCCAGCGAGCGGGTGGACGACGCCATCGGCCGGGTCGCGCACCTGCTGGAGGGCCTCGGCAGCGACCTGGAGACCCTGGGAACGAGCGCCCGGCACGAGCTGGAGCGGGTCTCCCAGCTCGAGGTCGAGGGGGAGGGCCTGGCGGCCCTGGCGGGCGAGCTCCACCGTGAGGCGGCGGCCTTTCGCCTGCCCTAGGCAGCCCAGCCGCCCAGCCGGCATTCCCCTTTGCCCTGTCCTCGGGAAGCGGTTAGGCTGAGCCGCCGCGTCCGCTCCCGTGGAGTCCCCGTGCCGATCGTCACCTCCTCCGCCAACGAGCGCCTGCGCTGGGTGCGCCGGCTTGCCGGGGACCGTCGGGCCCGCCGCCGGGAGGGTTTGTGGGTGGCCGAGGGGGTGCGCCTGGCCGAAGAGGTGCTCCGGGAAGGGCTCCCGGTGCGGTTGTGGGTCCTGGAGCAGGGATGGGGGGCCGGGGGAGGGCGGGAGGCCCGCATCCGGGAAGCGGCTGAGCGCCAGAGTGCGGAGGTGCTGGAGGTCGGGCGGGGCCTCCTGCGGGAGGTGGCCGACACCGAGACGCCCCAGGGGGTCCTGGTGGTCTTCGAGGCTCCGGAACGGGACGCGAAGGCGGTGCTCGTCGGGGAGGGGCCGGCCGTGGTCCTCGACCGCATCCAGGACCCGGGAAACCTGGGCACCATCGCTCGCACCGCCGAGGGCGCCGGGGCGTGCGGGCTGCTCCTCGCCCCCGGCTGCGCCGATCCCGGCAGCCCCAAGGCGCTGCGGGCCTCGGCGGGCGCCCTGCTGCGCCTGCCCGCGGTTCGGGTTTCCGATCCCCTAGCCGTGCTCCGGAAGGCAGGCCGGCCCCTTTACGCCACCGCCGGCCAGGGGGGCATCGCCTACGACCGGGCGCCCCTCGCGGGGGCCTTTGCGCTTCTGCTGGGGCAGGAGGGCGGGGGCTTGGACCCCCGGTGGCGGGAGCAGGCCGACCTCCTCCTCACCGTCCCCATGGCGGGCCGGCTCGAGTCCCTCAACGTGGCGGCCACCGCCGCCGCCGTCCTCTTCGAGGCCGCCCGCCAGCGGCGATGCACCGCGGCCCCCCCGCGGGAACGGCGGGAAGACCGGTAGCCCCGTGAGCGTTGGGAGCGCGGGTGCCTCGTTCGGGGTGGGGCAGATGGCCGATGGCCGCATCCTGCGCGTGGGGGCTGTCCAGTACCGCCCCATTCCCGGGGCGCCGGAGCCCAATCTCGCGGCCCTGGAGGCCCTCGTCCTGCGGGCGGCGGGCCGGGGGGCATCCCTCGTGGTGCTGCCCGAGCTGTGCACCGCCGGCCTGGTGCTGGGGGGCTCCGCCTGCGCCGCCCGCTGGGCCGAGCCACTGGCCGGGGCATCCACGGCCCGCCTGGGCCGGATCGCCCGGGCGGCCGGCGTCCACCTGGCCGCGGGGCTCCCCACCC
>JBFLZB010000122.1 GCA_040756475.1 Thermodesulfobacteriota bacterium | reverse complement strand
GGACGAACAAGGATGGTAGGCACGGGCGGGATTGAACCGCCGACCCCCTGCGTGTCGGGCAGGTGCTCTCCCACTGAGCTACGTGCCTAAAGCAGTCGTCGTCGAGTGCGGCCCCGGCGCATCCGGCCCGGAGCCGCCCCTCTATACCAGCGTGCTTTTCCTCTTGTCAAGCCGCCTTGACACCCCGGATACCCACCTTCTATGCTCCGAGCCTGGTCGCTTCCCTCCCTCCGAGGTGCCCCTTGTTCGGAATGGGCATGTCCGAGATCCTCATCATCCTCGCCCTGGCCCTCATCGTGATCGGCCCGAAGAAGCTGCCGGATCTCGCCCGGGCGCTGGGGCGGGGGTTGACCGAGTTTCGCCGCGCCACCGACGACTTGCAGCGGACGATCTACCGCGAGGTCCACACCCCCCCCGAGCCCGAGCGCCACCGCAAGGAACTGGAGAAGAAACGCGCCCAGGTGCAGCCGGGCCCGCCCCCCGGGGAAGGGCCGGAGCCTCCCCCGGCTCCTCCGGAAGCGCCGAACCGGGACAGCGGGGCCTGAGCGAGCCATGGGAGAATCCGACCTGCGAGGGGACGCCGGGGGTGACGACCCGGACCTGGAGAAGCTCCCCTTCACCGCCCACCTGGAAGAGCTGCGCAGCCGCCTGATCAAGTGCTTTCTGGCAGTGATCGCCGGGTTTGCAGCGTGCTACGGGGTGAGCGACCGGCTCTTCGACGCCTTCGTGGCCCCTCTCGTGCGGTCCCTGCCCGAGGGGAGCCACCTGGCCATGATCCGGGTTCAGGAGGGCTTCGTCGCCCACCTCAAGGTCGGCATCCTCGCGGCGATCATCGTGTCGAGCCCCGTGATCTTCTACCAGGCTTGGAAGTTCGTGGCCCCCGGCCTCTATCCCCAAGAGAAGCGGCTCGTATGGCCCTTCGTGGGGGCGGCCACGCTGTTCTTTCTCCTGGGCACCTCGTTTGCCTACGGGGTGGTCTTTCCCTTCGGCTTCCAGTTCCTCCTGGGGTACGCCACCGGCGGCATCCAGGCCACCATCTCCATGGAGGCCTACCTCGACTTCGCCACCAAGCTCATGCTGGCCTTCGGGGTGGTCTTCGAGCTGCCGGTGGTGGTGTTCTTTCTGGCGCGGATGGGGGTGCTCACCCACCGGCCACTGGCGCGCAGCCGGGGCTACGCCCTGATCATCATTGCCATCGTCTCGTCGATCCTCACCCCCCCCGACCCCTTCACCATGATCCTCATGGCCATTCCCCTCTACGGGCTCTACGAGCTGAGCATCGTGGTGGCGCGGCTCGCCGGGAGGGCGCCCGAAGAGCCCAGCGAGACCGACGAGACCGGCGACGCGGAGGCCAAGGTGCCGGAGCCCGGGGGTAGGGATCCTTGACCAGCCGATCCACACACACGATCCGGAAGAGAACCCCCGGGCCCGCCGAGACCTCGGCGGTCCGAGGCCCAGCCTCTTCAGGCATCAGGCCTTGGACGAGGAAATCAGGAGGTCCAGGAAGGCCTGGGATGCCGGGGGCATGTGGCGCTGGCCGTCCCACACGGCGTGGAAGCGGCGCTGCACCGGGGGAAGACCCTCGACGGGGACAGGGACCAGCACCCCGGCCCGGGTCTCCCACACCACGGCGGCCTCCGAGAGGAACCCCGCGCCGATGCCCGCCTTGACGGCTTCCTTCACCGCGGTCGTGGACCCGAACTCCCCCACCACCGCCAGCGCGGCCGCCGGTACGCCTGCGGCCGCCAGTGCTTGCTCCACGGTGCGCCGCGTGCCGGAGCCCTCTTCCCGGAGCACCAGGGGCACCCGGCGCAGCCCGGCCAGGCTCAGGGGTGCCTCCACGCCGAAGCCGGGCGCCGCATACAGGAGCACCCGATCGCCCCACAGGGGCGCATAGGAAAGGCCGGACTCGTCGTCTTGGTTCCCCACCACCCCCAGATCCCCTTCCCCGGACCGGATCCGCTCCACCACTTCGGCGGTGCTGTGCACGCGCAGGCCCACCTGTACCTCCGGATGGGTCTTCTTGAAGCCGGCCAGGAGCGACGGCAGGAGGTACTCCCCCGGGATGGTGCTCGCGTCCACACGCAGGCGCCCCCACAGCAGCCCCCGGTAGGCTGCAGCCCGCTCCAGCAGGCGGTCCCGGGCTTCCAGGATGCGCCGCGCCTCGGGCAGGAGCAGGCGCCCCGCCTCGGTGGGCTCCACCGCGCGGGCCAGCCGGTCGAAGAGGGCGACGCCCAGCTCCTGCTCCAGCTCCTTGATCTGGCCGCTCACGGTGGGCTGGGTCAGGTAGAGGGCCTCGGCGGCCCGGGTGAATCCCCCCTGGTCCGCCACGCGCACGAACGCTTCCAGATGGCGCAAGTTCACGGAATCACCTCCGAGAGGTCCTCGCCCAGGAGCCGCTTCACCGCTGCTTCCGTCAGGAACACCAGGGCCTCCTGGTCCAGATAGTCGAGCACTCCCCGGTCCAGCAGAAAGGAGGCGCGGGCCCCGAACTCCTCCTGGGGGCCCCAGTAGAGCAGGAGGAGCTCCACCCGGGGCAGGGCCGGGAGGCGATAGGCCCGATCCGCGGACCCGAAGGCGACCGGGCTCCCCCCGAGGCGCCGGCAGGCGGCCTCCAGCTCGGCCTCCCGCCCCCCGAAGGCCTGGGCGACCCGGTCCCCGCAGGCCTCGAAGGAACGGGCCTTGCTCACGGTGTTGGGGAGCTCCCGGTAGGCGACCCACGCGCCCGCAGGGGCAGCCCCCGAGGCGCGGGTGACATAGATGGCAAGAAAGGTCTTCACCCAGATGGTGGGTTCCGGGCCTTCCAGGGCGGTCACGTCCTCCCGGCTCACCCGGTGGGGAGTCCCGAGGAAGGGCACCAGGAGGGTGTCGGGGGAGCCGGGGTCCCGCGTGGCCCCGCTGGCCCGCGCCCGCTCCCCGAAGTCGGCCTCCGCGAGCTTTCCCTTCAGGAACGCGAACGCCTGCTCGCTGGACTCGGGCTTGCGGCCCTCCCCCCGGGCCCGCCCCTCGGCGAGCCGCTCCTCCATGGCGGCGCGGGCCTCCGGGGCGAGGTGGGGACAGCCCGCGAGGGCCAGCCCTTCCAGGTACACCGCCGAGGCGAAGGCGAAGCACCCCCCCTTTGCGCAATCCCCGCAGTTGGTGCGAGGGAGGTCCCTGTAGATGTCGAGAACCTTGTAGGCCATAGCGACTTCCAGTCGGCTTGATTTATTGAGCCGATAGAGTAGGGGGATTTGCCTCACGGGTCCAGGCCCGGCAAGGGACCAGATGCTGCCCGGGCTCCCGCAGCAGGCGTGCGAATCCAGCCCCTGCGGGCCCACTCGATGATGGCCGCCGCCCAGCGCTCCTGCTCCTCCCAGTAGCCGTCCTCGCCCCCGGAGGCCCGAAGCCCCCGGAGGAAGACCCGGGTCTCCGGGTCCAGGGGCGCGGGCCTCCGACCCCACAGAAGCGTCCCCGGCAGGGGATGGAAGTAGTGGGCGTGGATCCTTGCCCCGGTATCCCGGCGCAGCCGCCGGGCCAGCGCGACCGTCGCCCGGCGTTCGTCTTGCGACTCCTCCGGCAGGCCGAAGATCAAGTCCACGTGGGGCAGGAAGCCGGCCTGGCGGGCGACCCGGGCAGCCCGCTCCACGTCGCCCACGGTGTGTCCGCGGCCCAGCCGCCGGAGCACCTCGTCGCTGCCCGACTGGGCACCGATCACCAGGGTGCGGTTTCGGCAATGCGCCCGCAAGAGCCCCGCCGCCTCGGGGGTCACCCGCTCGGGACGGACCTCGGAGGGAAAGATCCCGAGCTGGGGCTCCGTTCCCGCCGCCCGCAGGCCGGCCAGGAGCTCCTCCAGGGCGCCCAGGTCCCCGCCCCCCCCGTACGAGAGGGCGTCGGGGGTGACGAAGGAGAGCACCGGCCGGCCCCGGGCACGCAGCTCCCCCGCGGCTTCCCAAACCGCGGCCGCGCTGCGGTGGCGCGGGGGCCGCCCGCCCACGGCGCAAAAGCCGCACCGAAACGCGCACCCACGGGTGAGCTCGATGGGGCCGTGGCGGCCGCGGCCAAAGGGGGGCAGGGCATCGAGGGAGCACCCGCCGGACCCGACGAGCACCGGCCCGGTGCGCCCGTCGGCAGCGAAGAAGGCCGGGAGGGTCTCTTCCGCCTCCCCCACGAAGACGTGCTCGAACCCCAGCGCCAAAGTGCCCTCGGGGTCCGCCGAGGCGTGGGGCCCGCCAGCCAGGAAGCACAGCTCGGGGGCGTGCCGTCTGGCCGCGCGAAGCTCCGCCCGCACCCGAAAGAGCTCCGGCGTCGTAAACGAGTAGAGGGCCAGCGGGCGGGCCGCCCGAGCCCCAGCCCAGTGCGCGCGGGCGAAAAGCTCGGCCGGGGACGCGCAGACCTCCCAGGCAACGCCGCAGGCATCCAGGATGGCCGTGAGCACGTTGACCGTGTAGAGGTTGGTCCGGGTCTGGCGCACCAGGGCAAGCATGGTTCCTCTTTCGGGGCGGTTCCCCAGTCGGCCGTGGGCCCCAGTGGCGACACTGTGGCCTAGAAGTCCTTGAAGGACAAAGCGCTGAACGATGGAGGGCAGCCTTTGCCGACGGGGCACCGACCGGGTACCATGGCACCGACCTTGCTTCCCCGGTGTGGCTTCACCCAGGAGGAAACCCATGCGCCGCTTGTTTGCCCTGGTCTGCGTCCTTGGGGCGCTCGGCCTCGTCGGCTTCCCCGCCTTCGCAAGCCCGGAACGGGCCGCCGAGCACCGGCGGCGGGCTGCGGAATTCGTGCGGGCCGAGAAGCTCCAGGAAGCGGCCATCGAGCTCCGAAACGCGGTGCAGCTCGAGCCCCGCAACCCCGAGGGCTACCGGGCCCTGGCGGAGGTCTACTTGAGGCTCGGCGACGCCCAGGGCGCCTTCCGTCAGTATCAGGAGGTGGTGAGCCTCGACCCCGATGACGCGGACGCCCGCGTGAAGGTGGCCACCTTCTACCTGCTCGGCCGGCGCTTCCAGGAGGCCGAGACCCACGCCGCGAAGGCCGTGGAGCTGGCACCGGACCGGACCGACGCGCGGGTCGTCCTGGCGCGCGCGCTCTCGGCCCGCGAGGAATGGAAGGGCGCCATCGGGGCCCTGGAGGCCGCGGTGGAGAGGGCCCCCGACGACGAGGCCCTGCGGCTGGAGCTCGCCCGGCTGCACCTGGGCGCCGGCGATCCGGACCGGGCCGAGGCGGCCCTGCGCCGGGGGCTGCGCGACATTCCCCCCGCCAAGGGTCTCCGGGCCGCCCTGGCCAACCTGCTGGCCTCGCGGGAGAAGGTCTCCGAGGCGGACGCCCTCATGGACGAGGTCCTCCACCTCTCCCCCGGGGACCCGGCGGCGCGGCGCGCGGTGGCGCTCTATCGGTTGCGGCGGGGCGACCGGGCGGGGGCCGAGGCCCTTCTCCAGGAGTCGGTTGCCGAGGCGGACGCCGGGTCGACAGCCCGGACTCAAGCCCTGGGCGACCTGGCGAACCTCTTCTCCGTGACCGGCGACATCGAGCGGGCGCGCAACACCCTGGAGGAGCTCCAGCGGGTGGCCCCCGGCGACGCCGTAACCCTTGCCCGCCTGGCCAACATCCACCTGCTCACCGACGAGCCCGACCGGGCGGAGCCCCTGATCCGGCAGCTCGCCGAGGCCCACCCCGGCGACCGCAATGCCCGCCTCCTGCAAGCCCGGCTCGACCTGGCCCGGGGCCGGACCGCGGCGGCCCGGGAGGCCCTGGAGGAGCTCGTGGAGACGGCTCCCGACTCGGCCAACGCCAACCTCTTCCTGGGCAAGGCCTATGCCGTGGAGCGGCAGTGGGAAAAGGCCCGGGCGGCGTACCGCAAGGTGCTCGAAGAGGTGCCCGACCACTTCTTCGCCAACCTCGACCTGGCCAAGGTCTACCTGGAAATGGGGCGCGCCCGCGACGCCCAGGACCCCCTGCGCAGGGTCCTCAAGGCGCGCCCGGACCATCCCGAGGCGCGCCGCCTCCAAGCCGACGCGCTCCTGGCCACCGGCAAGGCGGCCGAGGCGGAGGCCGAGTACCGCAAGCTGGCCAAGGAGGCCGGCGCTCCGGGAGATGCCCTCTTGGAAATGCGCCTGGGCCAGGCCCTGGAGGCCCAGGGGCACACCGCCGACGCCCTGGCCCGGTACCGGGCCAGCCAGGAGCTCGCCCCCCGGGTGCTCGATCCCGTGCTGCGGCGCATGGCGCTCCTCCAGAGGCTCGGCCGGCACGACGAGGTAGGGGCGATTGGCGAAGCCTACTTGCAGGCGAACGGAGAGGTCCCGGCGGTGCTCAACGTGCTCGCGCTCCACGCCGTGGAGCGCAAAGAGCTCCCGGCGGCGGAGGGGTTCGTGCGCCGCAGCCTGGCGGTGGACCCCAAGTCTGCGGCCACCCGGGAGCTGGAGGCCCGCACCCTCCTGGCCAAGGGTGACCGCGCCGGAGCCCGCGCCTCCCTGGAGGCGGCCCTGGCAGCGGACCCGGCACGGGTGACGTCCCTTCTGCTCCTGGCCAACGTCCTGGAGGCGGAGGGCAAGGCGGACAACGCGCGCCGGGTCTACGAGCGCCTCCTGGCCGTGGACCCGGAAAACGCCGTGGCCGCCAACAACCTGGCCGTGCTCTACACGGGCGACGAGAAGCGCCACGCCGAAGCCCTGCGCCTGGCGCGACTCGCGGTGGAGAAGGCCCCGGACAACCCCTTCACCCTCGACACCCTGGGCTGGGTCCAGTTCCACACCATGGACTACCCGGGGGCGGTGCGAAATTTGGAGAAGGCCCATCAACTCCTCCCGGAGCACCCGGAGATCGCCTACCACCTGGGCATGGCCTACGAGAAGGCGGGCCGCCGCGACGACGCAAAGCGCCTGCTCCGAGCGGCCCTGGCAGCCCCGAAGAAGGGCGACTGGGCCTTCGACGCCGGCCAGGCCCTGGAGCGCCTGGAAAAGGCGGGGCCGTAGGATTTCCGGCGTGCCGCCGGATTTCAGTGTAGGGGCGCACCGCGGGCGCCCGCCCCCAGGGACGACAGCCGCCTCTCTCGCGGGCGCACGGCTGTGCGCCCCTACGGGCGGCCCAGCCGCACCGCCGAGCCACCCGGATCGAAACGAAGCGGGCTTCTTGAGGAAGGAACCACGAAGACACCAAGGCACGAAGAAGATCGGGATTGGGGGGGGCGGGGCCCGACGGACCCGTCCCTCGGTGCCTTCGCGGTGAAGCGCTCCGCGGGGGACTTCACCTCTCGGCCAGGAGCACGCGCACCCCGAAGCGATCCAGGAGCGATACGAGGGCCATGAGGGGCAGGCCCACCAGGGCCGTGAAGTCCCGCCCCTCCACCGCCTCCATCAGGGCGATCCCCAGGCCCTCGATGTGGAACGAACCCGCGGCGCCCAGGGGCTGTTCCACCGCCACGTAGGCCCGGATCTCCTCCAGGGCCAGGGGCCGCAGGGTCACGCGCACGACCTCCAGGGCCATCTCTTCCCGTCCTCCCCGGACCACGGCCAGGCCCGTGTGGAAGACCACCTGCCGCCCGGCCATGGCTTGGAGCTGCGCCACGGCGGCCTCCTCGGTCCCCGGCTTGCCCAGGAGCCGCCCTCTCCCGCCGGCCCCCCCCACCACCTCGGCCACCTGGTCCGACCCGATCACGAGCCGATCCGGGAATCGGCGTGCCACGCTCCGGGCCTTGCCCATGGCGTGGTGCACCGCCAGGGCGCCGGGCTCCAGGCCCGGCACCTCCTCTTCGGCGTAGTCCGGGGCCACTGCCTCGAAGGGGAGCCGCAGGCGGGACAGGAGCTCCCGGCGGGAAGGGCTCGTGGAGGCAAGGAGAATTGGGGGCTGCATGTGGCGGGTTGCTCGTTGTCCGTTGTCGGTTGGAGGCTGGAGTCTCCAGGGTCGAGCCGGGGCTGCTGACGCTTCACGTCTCACATTTCACTTTTCACGCCCCCCGTCACTCGTCACCCGCTGGCTCATTGGCCGCGAAGAAGGCCTCGGAGCGCTCCCGGACCTCCTCCAGGGACCGGCTGCTTTGCACGGCGGTGGCCAGGGTGTGTCCGAAGGGGTAGGTCTGGCTGAAGTAGAAGGTGAACTCCTTGATCCGGCCCAGGCGCCGCTCCGGGGCGAAGCTCTCCTCCACCAGGTCCAGGTAGCGCCGGTAGAGTCCGGGGCGCGACGGCAGCTCGCCTTCCACGGGCCCCTTCCCGCCGAACACCTCCTGCGCCACCCGGGAGAATAGCCACGGCCGGACGACCGCGCCCCGGCCGAGCATCAGTCCGTCGCAGCCGGACTCGGCCAGGCAGCGCCCGGCGTCCTCCACCGAGAAGATCCCTCCGTTTCCAACCACCGGGATGCCCACCCAGCCCTTGACCTTCCCGATCCAGGGCCACCGCGGCCGGCGCCCGTAAGGCTCGCCCCGCAACCGCCCGTGCACCGTGAGGAGCTCCACCCCCTCCCCTTCCAGCATGCAGCACAGGTCCCGCAGGGCCTCCTCGTCGAGCCGCTCGCCGAGCCGGATCTTTGCCGTCAGGGGCAGGGCAGTGCGGCGCCGGGCCTCCCGAACCACGGCACGGGCGGCGGCGGGCTGCGCGGCCAGCGCTCCCCCCGCGCCCCGGCGCCGGGCTTCCGGGGCGGGGCAGCCCAGGTTCAGGTCGATGGCGTCGGCCCCCAGGGCTTGGAGGACCTCGAACGCCGGGCCGACCTCCTCCGGGCGCGCCACCAGCACCTGATAGGAGAGGGGGGCTTCCGCTGCGGTGCGCCGCAGGTAGGGCGACGCGACCGGATCTTCGGCCGGAAGGCTCCGGGCCGAGAGCATCTCGGTGGCGTAGAGCCCCACCCCCCCGAGCTCGCCCAGGAGCCTGCGGAAGGCCGTGTGGGTCACCCCGGCCATGGGGGCGAGAAGAAGCGGCGGAGAAATCCGAAGCCCGCCGGCCCGAAGCTCCGGTACGGCCCCGGTCACCGCTCTCGCCACTCGGCCCGCACGGTGCGAACCGACCCGTCCGAGAGGTCCGACGTGGCGAGCCACGCGAGCCTCCCCCGGGGGAGGCGAAGCGCCCCCAAGAGAGCCTCCGGTCCGAGCCCCGCGTCCAACGCGTCCACACGCCAGACCGCCGACCGGTACCCTACTTCCTTCAGGGAGGCGGCGCGCACCTCGGTCACCGCGGGCAGGGCGCGCCCGATGGCCTCCACCAGCGCCGCCCCCGGGAGCCCTTCCACCACCAGGTCGAGCACCTGCCGGTCGTCCCCCAGGTTCCAACCGGACTGCTCCAGCTGGTCGAGCAGCACAGCCCCCAGGCGCTCCCCCGCCCGCCGCGCCGCCTGGGCCGTGGCGGCGACGGCATCCGGCCCCTCGCCCCACGCCGTCGCCTCGCTCTGCCCGAGAAGCCCCTCCCTGCGAGAGTCCACGATCCAGCCCTGTGCACGGATGCCCGACCGGGCCGGGCCGTCCCGTTCGGTTCCCGGCCCACCTTCGGCGTCCTCCGGCGGCAACCTTCGGGGCTCGTCCTCGGGCCCGGCGGCGGTGACCAGCAGGGCCACGTGGCAGCCCAGGTCCCGGGCCCACCTCGCCGCCTGCGCCTCCCCGGCCGCCTCCTCCGACGGAGCTTCCGGCAGAGCCCGAACCACATAGCCCTGGGCTTCCAACACCCGCCGCAGACCTACGGCAATCGCCGTTGCGCCGGGGCCGCCCAGGGGTGCCACCAGAAGGCGGGGTCGCGCCGTGAGCTGGTGCACCCGGAAACCCTTGGCCCGAAGCTCCGTGAGCACCCGCTCCGCCGCCACCTCGGCCTCGACGCGCACGACGAAATCTCCCCGCTCGGTTCCCTCCGAGGAGATGGAGTAGCGCTGGATGTAGGGAGAGGGCCGCGCCAGAAACGTCCCGCGCACGTCGTTGGCCCGGGTGCGCAGCTCGGCGGGCGAGACGTGGCGCTCGAGCACCGCCTCCACGGCCCGCGCCAGGGCCACGGCCAGGGCCGAGCGCTGGGCTACCGCCGGGTCGGCCTGCGCGGCCGCGACCCTCCCCTCGGCAAAGACCGTGAGCGCGAGCGCTGGGGGTGCGAAAGGCAAGAGCAGCACGGCCAGGCACAGGAGCCCCAATACAGGCGACCTCTTGCGCCGGAAGGGAGAACGGCCAGTCACGGAAGTCGGCTCGGAGGAGTCGCGGTGGGTCCGCTTCGCTTGACCCACCCTACGTCTCTCGACGAGGCCCTGGGGTGGAGCGAGCATCCCACAGGCAATGCTTGAACTACCAAGGCACAAAGACACGAAGAATGCACACTTCTGTTTTCCCCGATCTTCTTTGTGTCTTCGTGCCTTCGTGGTTCGAAGGTTTCGCGCCCCCTGGCGCACCCATGCCCCGATGGTCCGAGGCGCAGCCGCGCTAGAAGTTCTCGTAGATCGCCTCGAACTTCTTCAGGGGCTCGAAGGGGCGGATGTGGGAGATGGCGTGCTTGTAGAGGAGGTGGTAGCTGCCCCCGCTTCGGATCACGACGCAGAAGTTGTCGAAGGCCTTCAGGGCTCCTTCGATCTCCTCCCCCGAGAGGAGCCGCACCGTCACGTCCACCTTTTCGCGGCGCAGGTTGTTCAGGAACTGGTCCTGGATGTTGATCTTCGTCTTGGCCATGGCGGCCACCTCCAAGGAAAGGGAGCAAGAGAGCGGCGAAAAAATCGAGAGCCCGTATCATAGCGGTGCACCGTTTGTTTGCAAGAATTTTCTCACTTGGTCGAGAATGGCCCGCCAATCTGCGGCTTGCACCCACTGGAGCTCCATCCTGCGGAACCAGGTCAACTGGCGCTTCGCGAAGCGCCGGGTGCTCTGTTGAATCGACGCCACCACGCTTCCCCACTCCCCCCCCTCCCGCACCCAGCGGGCGAGCTCCCGGTAGCCGATGGCCTGGAGCCCCGGGGCCCCCAGCGGCAGCCCTGCCTCCAGGAGCCCGCGCACCTCGTCGGCCCATCCCGCCTCCAGCATGGCGAGCACCCGCCGGTCGATCCGGCGGTAGAGCTCGTCCCGGGGCACGTCGATCCCGAGGCGCAGCGCCGCGTAGGGCTGGCCCGAGAAACCGTGCCCGGCCTGCAGGGCCGAGAGCGGCACCCCCCCGATCCGCCACACCTCGAGCCCCCGCAGGATCCGGCTCTTGTCGTTGGGGTGGAGACGCGCCGCGAGCACCGGGTCTGCGGCCTGTAGCTCGGCGAAGAGCCCAGCCTGCTCCCCGGCTTCCCAGGCAGCCAGCAATCGGCTCCGCAGGGCAGCGTCCCGGGGAGGGGCCGGGGCCAGCCCCCCGAGGAGCGCCTTGAGGTACAGCGCCGTGCCGCCGCAGACCAGCACCGGGCGTCCCCGCGCGCGGATCTCCCGGATCGCCTGGTCCGCGTCGGCCCGAAAACGCCCCGCGCTGTACGCCTCGGTGGGTTCCGCCACGTCGATGACGTGGTGGGGCACCCGGGCTCGCTCCTCCCGCGTGGGCTTTGCCGTGCCGATGTCGAGGCCCCGGTACACCTGGAGCGCGTCGGCCGACACGATCTCGCCCCCCAGCTCCTTCGCCAGTGCCAGGGCCAGGGCCGACTTCCCCGACGCGGTGGGTCCCGCGATGACGACGATCGGCGGCGGAGAAAAAGAGCCGGTCATTGGGTGTTGTCGCGGGCCGCTCATCGGCAATCCCTGATCCTCGGCAAAGGGACCCAAAGGACATCAGGGACATCAGGAACAACCGCTTCACGTCTCACGTCACCCGTCTCACGTTTCACGTCTCACCTCACCCCCGATGAAACATCCCCTCCACGTCCCGGCGGCGCAGGCGAAGGAGCAGGGGGCGGCCGTGGGGGCAGTGGGTGGGGTGACGAAGGGGCTCCAACTGCCCCAACAGTGCGGCCACCTCCGAGGGCTCCAGCGCGGCGCGGGCCTTCACCGCCGCCGCGCAGGCGGCCCGGCGGGCCAGGGCCTCGGCACGGCTCACGGGAGCGCCGGCCTCCCCGCCCTCCCTTCCCTCACCATCGGGTCCGAGGAGGTCGCGCACCGCCGCCCGGGCGGCCTCCGGCGAGAAGCCCGCCGGCGTCTCGGTCACCGCCACGGCGCTGGGGCCGAACGCCTCGGTGCGAAACCCCAGGACGGCGAGGTCTTCGCGCCGTTCCTCCCAGGCGGCCCTCTCGGGGGGCGAGCACTCCAGGGTGAGGGGGAGGAGCAGGGGTTGGGCCCTGCACGGCCCCCGTTCCCTCGCCTCCAGGAGCGCCTCGTAGAGCACCCGCTCGTGGGCCGCGTGCTGGTCGAGCAACACGAGCTCCCGGTTCTCCCGATCCTCGAAGAGTAGATACGTCGCGTCAAAGGCTCCCAGGTAGCGAAGCCCCGTGAAGCGCCCTTCCGAGGGCAGGGCGCCGGTCTCCTCCAAGCCCGAGAAGCGGCGAAAAAGGGGCTGGGCCGAAGCGGCGCCGCCCCGGGGCGGCCACTGCTCGCGATACCCCGCCGCGGCCCCGCCCCCTCCCCCTCTGCTACCCTCCAGGCGGCGGGCATACCCGTGCAGGGCCTCCCCGACCCGCGCCACGGCCTCGGCACCCACCGGCGAGGCGGGAAGCGCCTGCGGCGCGCTTCGATAGGCGGCATCGGGCCGGAAACCGCCGGCGAGGGCCTGGGCCGTGTGCCCGGCCACCCACCGGAAGATCCGGCCCTCGTCCCGAAACCGCACCTCGCGCTTGGCGGGGTGCACGTTCACGTCCACCTCGTCCGGGGGAAGCCCCAGCCACAACAGGGCCACCGGGAACCGACCGCTCTCCAGGAGGCCCCGGTAGCCTTCCAGGAGCGCGCGAAACAGGAGCCGGTCCTGCACGGGTCGGCCGTTGACGAAAAGGCGCACCCCCTTGCGGTGCCCCCGCCCCTCGTGGGGGGCCGCGAAGGCCAGGGAGAACTCCAGCCCGTCGGCCTCCCCGTAAGACCAGCGCAGGCCCCCGGGGGCCTCCGCGCCCGCCACCTCCGCGGCCCGCTCCTCCAGGCTCTGGTCCGGGGGCAGGGCGAGCAGCAGGCGGTCGCCGCTGCGCAGCTCGAAGCCGACCCGAAAGTGGGCCAGGGCGAGCTGGGTCACCGTCTCCACCACGTTTCGCAGCTCGGTGGCGTCGCCCTTCAGGAACTTGCGGCGCGCCGGCACGTTGAAGAAGAGATCCGCCACCTCCACCGACGTTCCCCTCGCCGCCCCGCGAGCCTCCACCGAGACGAGCCGGCCCCCCTCGGCCCGCACCTCGGTCCCCTCCGGGTCGCCCTCGGCCCGGGTCAGGAGCCGAAACCGGCTCACCGAGGCGATGCTCGGCAGGGCTTCGCCCCGAAACCCCAGGGTGGCGATGCGTTCCAGATCTTCCGCCCCGGTGAGCTTGCTCGTGGCGTGCCGCTCCAGGGCCAAGACCGCGTCGTCGCGCCCCATCCCCGAGCCGTCGTCCTCCACGGCCACCGACCGCTTCCCCGCCCCCTCCACCCGCACCCGGATGCGGCGGCCCCCGGCGTCCACCGCGTTCTCCACCAGCTCCTTCACTACGCTCGCCGGACGCTCCACCACCTCGCCCGCGGCGATGCGGTTGGCCACCTCGTCGGGCAGCACGCGAATCTTCCCCATGGTCACCTCCGCCGGCACTCTAGCACCCGGGCTCCCGGCGGCTCAAGGCGCCCGCACAGGCTGGGGGCTCCTTCGCCCACTCGGGGAGGTCTTGGGGTACAAGCCAGTGAAGAACCGGTCTTCGGAACCACCAGGACACCAAGACACGAAGAATACGGTACCCCTTCGTCTCTTGGGCCCTGCCGCCGTCTCTGCCTCGGCGCCTTTTCCGTGGGCGCGTGCGGGTTTGCGTAGCGGCGGAGAGCTCGGGAATACGGCCGTTTCACCCGTAGGGGCGCACAGCGTGCGCCCGCCCTCG
>JBFLZB010000121.1 GCA_040756475.1 Thermodesulfobacteriota bacterium | reverse complement strand
AAAAGGTCACCCCGGGGTGGCGGAGCCGCAGTTGTTCGAGCTCGTGGGGGATGTCGTCGCGCACGTGGGCTCCCGGAAAGAGGAAGAAGGGCACGATCACCACGGTCCGGGCCCCGGCCGCGGCGCCCCGGTCCGCCGCCGCGGCGAGGCCGGGTTGCGCCATCTGCAAGAAGGCCACCTCCACCCGGGTCTCCCCGAGGAGCGCGGCCACCTGCCGGGCCACCCCGTCGAGCGCCGCGTTGGCTTCGGGGAGCCGGCTCCCGTGGCCGAGGAGGATCACCGCCGTATGCGTGTCTTGCATGGCTCCCGGTTTCTCTGGAGGGGCTGAAACCATATCCGGCCGCGATGCTCACACAGGGGTTTCTCGGGTGTCAAGCGCACGGCAGGGGCGCGAAAGGACCCCAAGGACCCCAAGGACTGCGAGGACGGGGGCACTCGTCCTTTGGGCCGTTGCCGTCACCTGAGTCCTTTCGGAGTCGTGCCTCGCCCCCGGCAGCCCGAACTTCCCCCCCGGGGTCCGCCCCCTGCCCCCCGGGAGCGGCGGACGCCGCGCCCCGGCACCCGGTTTTCCGCGCCGGGTCGCCCTTGGGGCGCTTGGCACCCCTCTTGCTACGTCCCCCGGCAGGAGGGCGCGACGATGATCCGAGCGCTGTACACGGCCACGAGCGGGATGATGGTGGAAAGCCGGAAGATGGACCTCCTGTCCCACAACCTGGGCAACGTCCAGACGCCAGGGTTTCGCAGCTCGGGGCTCGTGCGCCGGGAGGTTCCCACCGGGGGCACGGCCACGGACGTGCAGACCGCCCAGGCCGAGCACTTCCTGGACCCGAGCTCCGGGCCCCTGCGCACCACCGGGCGCCCCCTGGACCTGGCCGTTGACGGGGAAGGCTTCTTCGCCGTGGAGACGCCGGGGGGCGTGGCCTACACCCGCAACGGGGGGTTCGCTCTGCGTGCAGACGGTTCCCTGGTGGACCGCGCGGGCAACCCGGTGCTGGGGGAAGACGGCCCGGTACGGGTGCCGGGGCAGGGCGAGGTGCAGGTGGGCGGCGACGGCACGCTGCGGGTGGAGGGCCGCCGGGTGGATCGGTTGCGCCTCGAGACCTTCGAGGACGCGCAGGCGCTTCGCCCCGCGGGCGCAAGCCTCTACTACCCTGTTGCCGGCGCCCAGGCGGTGCCGGCGGAGAACGGCCGCGTGGTGCAGGGAGCCTTGGAGGGCTCCAACCTGGACGGCGTGGCCGGGATGACCCGCATGGTGGAGACCCTGCGGGCCTTCGAGGCATACCAGAAGGCAATTCAGACGGTGGACGAAGCCACTTCCCAGGCAGTGCGCCTGGGCCGCGTGGCCTGAGCCGGGCCGCGGAAACGGGAGGAGACGCAATGATTCGAGCCCTTTGGACCGCCGCTGCGGGCATGCAGGCCCAGCAGGTCAACGTGGACGTGATCGCCAACAACCTGGCCAATGTGAACACCACCGGGTTCAAGCGGACCCGGGCCGACTTCCAGGACCTGCTCTACCAGTCGCTGCGCTCGGCGGGCGCGGCCTCGAGCGCGGGGGGAGAGTTTCCCACGGGCTTCGAGGTGGGGCAGGGTGCCCGGGTCATCGGCACCGCCAAGGTGTTCAGCCAAGGCGACTTCCGGGAGACCGGCAACCCCCTGGACCTGGTGATCGAGGGCGACGGCTTCTTCCAGATCACCCTGCCCAACGGCGCCACCGCCTACACCCGCTCCGGCTCCTTCAAGGTCGACTCCCAGGGGCGGCTGTGCACCAGCGAGGGCTGGCTGCTCGCCCCCGAGGTCACGATCCCCCCCAACGCCGTGGAGGTCACGGTGGGGAGCGACGGCACGGTCTCGATCCTGAACGGCGACACGGGGGAGGTGGAGGATCTGGGCAACCCTATCGAGCTCGCCCGGTTCTCCAACCCCGCGGGCCTGAAATCCACGGGTCACTCCGCCTACCTGGCCACCCCGGCATCGGGGGAGGCCATCACGGGCAGCGCGGGGTCCCTGGGCCTGGGGGCCATCAGTCAGGGCTTTCTCGAGATGAGCAACGTGAGCGTGGTGGAGGAGATGGTGAACCTCATCGCCGGGCAGCGGGCCTACGAGGTGAGCTCCAAGGCGATCCAGGCGTCGGACGAGATGCTCCAGATGGCCAACAACGTGAAGAGGTAACGCCGTGCGCGCCCTGATCCTCGCAGCGATCCTGGGCCTCGGGTCCTTCCAGGTCCCCTTCGCCCAGGCCTCCTCCTACCGCGTTGCTCCCCGGGTTTCGGTGGCCGCCGAGGACGTCACCCTGGCCGACCTCGTGCCCGGTGCCCCCCGGGGCTGGACCCAGGTGGCCCTGGGCCGGGCGCCCCGGCCGGGCAGCGAGCGCGTGCTGAGCGGCGCGTGGGTGCTCCAGCGGGCGCGCCAGGTGGGGGCCGAGGGCCTGCTCCTGGTTCCCGAGGACGTGGTGCTGGTGCGCGGCGGGCGCGACATCGCCCGCGAGGACGTGGAGGAGGCCGTGGAGCGGGCCCTGGCGGGCCGCCTGGGTCCCGGGGAGGAGCTTCGGGTCACCTCGGTCTCCCTGCCCCGTCCGGTGACCGAGGGCATCCTCGAGCTCCAGGCGGTGGTGCCCGAGGGCGCCCTCTCGTCCCCCGCCACCGTGTGGGTGGACGTGCTCGTGGACGGGGAGCGGGCCGCCCGGGCCTGGGCTCGGGTCGAGATGTTCCGCAGCAGCCCGGTCCTGGTGCTCGCCCGGGAGGTGCGCCGGGGCGACGTGCTCTCCCCCGAGGACGTGGCCGTGCAGTCCGGGAGCCCCGGCCCGGGAGCCCTGGCCGATCCCCTGGAGGCCGTGGGCCGCCGGGCGGTGCGCCGGCTCCCTGCGGGGGCGCCCCTCGCCGCCCGGGACCTGGAGTCGGTGCCCGCGGTGAAGAGGGGGGATACGGTGCGCCTGGTGGCGCGGGTGGGGGGCGTCACCGCCACCACCCTGGGGAAGGCCCTGGAGACGGCCGGGGTGGGCGACACCCTGCGGGTGGAGAACCTCTCGAGCGGGCGCAGCCTGGCCGGAGTGCTCCGGGACGGCGGCGTCGTGGACGTGGCGAGGTGATGGGATGAGAAGGACGTTCGGGCTCGATTTCGCCCTCTTCGCGGCTTCGGCGGTGCTCGGTGGCTGCGCCACCGGCGGAGCCCACCTGCAAGAGCCCCCCTGGCCGGCCCCCACGCCCCTGGCCCCGGTGGCCCGGACCATGGACCGCTCGGTGCAGCCCACGAGCCTGTGGGTGGACGCCTCACCCCTGACGCTCGCCTACGAGGACCGCCGGGCCCGGGAGATCGGCGATCTGGTCACCGTGGTGGTGGTGGAGTCGAGCGAGGCGAGCCGCGAGGCGAGCACCGGCATCTCCCGGGACGCCTCGGTCTCCGCCGAGATCTCCAACCTGGCCGGCATCGACCTCAACCGGGGGGGCTTCGAGCCCAAGCTCGGGGCGTCCACCGCCAACAGCTTCCGGGGTGCCGGCACCACCAAGCGCAAGGACCTCCTGCGCACCCGGGTGGCGGCCCGGGTCGTCCAGGTGCTCGAAGACGGCAACCTGGTCCTGGAGGGCCGCCGCCAGGTGAAGGTGAACGAGGAGACCCAGTACCTCTTCGTGCGGGGCATCGCCCGCCCCTCGGACATCTCCCCCGCCAACACGGTGACCTCCACGGATCTCGCCGACGCCCAGGTGCTCTACGGCGGCCAGGGGCTCCTGGCGAGCCAGCAGCGCCCCGGGTGGCTGTACCGCATCGCCGACGCCGTGTGGCCGTTCTAGGAAGAGGGAGATCATGAGGACGCAACCCTTCGCCGAACTCCTTGCCCGCGCCGCCGCTGTGGTCCTGGTCCTCTCGCTGGCGGCCCCCGCCGCCGCCGCGGTGCGGGTCAAGGACGTGGCCAAGGTGGACGGGGTGCGGCGCAACCAGCTCCTGGGCTACGGCCTGGTGGTGGGCCTCAACGGCACCGGCGACAAGTCCGGCACCGAGTTTACCACCCAGACCACCGCGAACCTCCTGGAGCGCCTTGGAGTGGCGGTTTCCGCCCGGGACATCCAGGTGAAGAACGTGGCCGCCGTCATCGTCACCGCCGAGCTTCTGCCCTTTACCCGGTCGGGGCAGCGGGTGGACGTGTCGGTCTCGTCCCTGGGCGACGCCAAGAGCCTCCAGGGGGGTACCCTGCTGCTCACGCCCCTGCGGGCCCCCAACGGCGACGTGTACGCGGTGGCCCAGGGGGCGCTGGTCCTGGGGGGGTTCGCCGCGGCGGCCGGGGGAGCCGGCGTGCAGAAGAACCACCCCACCGTGGGCCGCATCCCCGGGGGCGCCCTCCTGGAGCGCGACGCCCCCCTGCCGCCCCTGGGGGACGGGCACGTGGACCTGGTGCTGGACCGGCCCGACTTCACCAGCGCGGCGCGCCTGGCCCGGGCGGTGGATCGGGCCCTGGGGGAGGGCCACGGCCGGGCGCTCGACGCCGGCCGGGTGCGGGTGGTGCTGCCCGAGGAGCGGGCGGACGACCCCGTGGCGTTTCTCTCGGACCTGGAGCGCCTCACCGTCGAGACCGACGCGGTGGCCCGGGTGGTGCTCGACGAGCGCACCGGCACCGTGGTGCTCGGCCAGGACGTGACGCTTCGCCCCGTGGCCATCAGCCACGGGAGCCTCACGGTGCGGGTGACCCCCTACCTGGAGGTCAGCCAGCCCGAGCCCTTCTCCGAGCGCGGCCGCACGGTGGCCCGGGACCGGGCCGACGTGGAGGCCGAGGAACAGGGTGGCCAGGTCTTCCTGGTGGAGCCGGGGGAGACCCTGGCGAGCCTGGTGCGGGCCCTCAACGCCCTGGGGGTGACGCCCCGGGACCTGGTCTCGATCTTCCAGACTCTCAAAGCCGCCGGCGCCCTCGAGGCGGAGCTGGAGATCCTGTAATGAACCCGCTGGCCCTGCACCACGCCGCCCTGTACCGCCCCCCCGCGCTCGGCCCTTCGGGCCCCGGCGCACCCCTGCCCCGGGATCTGGAGGGGGCCTGTCGGGCCCTGGAGAAGGAGTTCGCCACGCTGCTCTTCCAGAAGATGCGCCAGGCGGCGGTGCCGCGCTCCGGGTCGGCCGGCGGCTTCGCCCGGGAGACGGCCGAGGCGCTCCTGGACGCCCAGTGGGCGGAGCTGGCGAGCCGCGGGGAGGGGCTGGGGCTCGCCCAGGCCCTGCTCCAGCGGCTGGCACCCCAGGAGGTAAAGTCGGGCCCCCCGGGAGCCGATCAGAGACGCGAGGCCGGAGCAGACCGCAAGGAGGCGGGCCATGAACCGGAGAGAGGTATTGGAGCTCCTGGTGCACGTGTGGGGAGTCCGGGACGGCAAGAGGCTGCGGGAGCTCACCCGGGCCTTCCTGGCCTACCAGGGCCGGCGGCGGTACGGGGGGCTCGCCCTCCCCTAGCCGGGGGGGAAGAAACGTGAGGACACATGAGAGTCCGGGATGGGTTCTCCGGGGGATCGGGGGCGCCCCAGCGGGCGGCTCCTCGGAGCCGGCCGGAGCCCGTGGGGTTTTCGGGGGCCGGCCAGGCCGGGGATGCCGTGCGCTTGACCGGGCGCAGCGCCGAGATCCATCGCGCCCGGGCCCTGGCCCTGGGGGCGCCCGAGGTGCGCGAGCCCCTGGTGCGGCGCCTGGCGGACGACATTGCCCGGGGAGCGTACCGGGTGGAAGGGGCCCGGGTGCTCGAGGTCCTCTTGCGGGAGCACGGGTTCGAAGCGAGGGGCTAGCATGAGCCCCGGGGGTACAGGCACGGGGACGGGGACCGGGACCCAAGGGCCCACCGCGGATCTCCGGGAGGCCGCGGGCCGGGAGGCCGCCGCCGCCCGCGAGCTCGCGCAGGCCCTGCGCCGGGCTCGGGAAGCCGCCCAGGGCCGGGACGGGGGGGCGCTGGAGGCCGCCCTGGGGGCGGCGCGCCAGGCCTCCGACGAGCTGGCCCGGGCCGGTGGCCGGCGCACGCGCCTGGCGGCCGAGGCGGCCCGGCGGATCGGGTACGGAGCCGAGACCGCCCTGTCCCGGGTTCTGGATCCGGCGGCGGCCGCAGAGCTCCAGCAGGGCCTCGAGGCCGCCTCCCGGGAAGCCGCGGTGCTGGGCCTGTGCGTGCGCTACGCCTCCTCGGTGGCCGGACACCTGGCGGCCCTGGCCCGCAGCGGCCCCTGTTACGACCCCGCCGGCCGGGTGGGGTGCGGCCCCCGGCTGGCCGGGCGCACCGCCTGAGGACGCAAGGAGAGGGACGCCGTGGCCAACATCTTCTTCGGCCTCAACATCGGGCGCTCGGCGCTCACCGCGCACCAGACGGCCCTGGACGTGACCGGCCACAACCTGGCCAACGTCCAGACCGAGGGGTACTCGCGCCAGCGGGTCACCCTGACCCAGAGCCTGCCGATCCAGACGCCCCAGGGGGCCGTGGGCTCGGGGGTGGATGCCGCCCGCATCGAGCGCCTCCAGATGGGCTACCTGGAGCGCCAGATCGTGCGGGTCGCGTCCCAGAACGGGCTCGACGTGGCCCTGGCCCGGGGGCTCGAGGAGCTCCAGTCGACCCTGGGGGAACCCTCCCAGAACGGGCTCAACGCAGCGCTGACCGAGCTCTGGAACGCCTGGGACGCCCTGGCGGCCCGCCCCACCGACGCTTCCCTGCGGGCCCAGGTGCTGGATCGGGCCGAGCACCTGGCCCAGGTGTACAACCAGAAGATCGGCAACCTGGAGGCCCTGGAGAGCCGGTTCGACGAGGCGGTCTCCGACGCCCTGGGCGACGTGAACGCCTGGGCCCGGCAGCTCGCCGACCTCAACGGCCGCATCGCCAAGTCCGAGGCGGCGGGGTACATGGCCAACGACCTGCGCGACCAGCGGGACGGCCTGGTGCGGCAGCTCGCGGGCGTGCTGGGGGTCGAGGCCGAAGCCGACGGCTCCTACCTCAACCTGCGGCTGGCCAACGGGGGGCCCTACCTGGTCAACCGCATCCACGCCTTCGAGATGACCGCGACCCGCGACGCGGCGGGCCACCTCTCGGGGTTCCGGGTGGGGCAGGGGCCCGTGACCCCGTCGGGGGGCGAGCTGGGCGCCCTCCTGGAGCTGCGCGACACGCTGTCCCCGGGCCTCCGGGAGGAGCTCGCGCGCTGGATGGCCACCGTGGCGGACCGGACCAACGCGCTGCACACGGCCGGGGTGGACCGGGACGGGGAGCCGGGCCGCAATCTCTTCACCTTTACGGGCGGCGCGGCGTCGGTGGCCGTGGCCCCGAGCACGGGGATCGCCTCCATCGCCCCCGGTGCCGCGCTGACCCCGGGCACCCACCGGCTCGAGGTCGTGGGGGTGGATTCCTCCCTGACCCCCAATGCCCTGGGGAACCTGGGCGCGGGTACCTTGACCCTGACCGCGGCCGGCGCCTACACCGGCGACCCGGTGCTCAACCGGGACTATCACGTGCGCATCGTCTCGGAGAACGCGGCGCCGGGCAACCTGGAGGGGCTTCGCATCCAGCTCTTCCGGGGCGACGAGGCCGTGGGCCCGGTGGTGTCCTTCGACGCCGCGGCGGGGGTCTCGGCCTCGGCCGTGGCGCTGGGGTCGGTGGACGGGCTCGCCTTTGCCGTGGACGTGGCCGCCCCCGGAGCCGGGACCTTCTCCTCCCTCCAGCGCAGCGACGGGCTCTCCACCACCGGGCTCGTCTCCCTGGACGGGGGGCCGGCGGTGGCCGTGGACCTGACGGGCGCCAACAACCTGACCTTCACCGGGGGAACGGCCCAGGGGTTCCTGGCCGGGGGCACCGCCACGGTGAACTTCTCCGGCGGCCCCTTCGGGGGCACCACCTTTACCCTCTTCGGGGCCGGCGGCCGCCTGGCCGTGGACCCGGTGGTGGCCCGCGATACCGACAAGCTCGCCGCCGCCCGGGCCCCGGTGGGGGGCGCGGCCCCCGCGGTGGGCGACGGGGAGACCGCCCGGCGCATCGCGGATCTCGCCGTCCAGGGCATCTTCGAGGAGATCGGGGAGACCGCCGCCGGCTTCCTGGGGCGGGTGGTCCAGTCCCTGGGCGCCCGGGGCCGCGACGCCCGGGTCTTCGAGGAGGCGAGCACGTCGGTGCTGCTCCAGCTCGACGCCCAGCGCGAGAGCGTCTCGGGGGTGAACGTGGACGAGGAGATGGTGCAGCTGCTCCAGTACCAGCGGGGCTTCGAAGCCGCGGCGCGGTTTCTCACCACCGTGGACAGCCTGATCGATACGCTCATCAACCGGGTCGGCCTGGTCGGGCGGTGAGCCGGGGCGGCCAGGAGGATCTTCCATGCGCGTCACCCAGCGGACCATCCAGGACACCTGGGTCCGGAATCTCCAGAACCGGCTCGGCTCCATCGACCAGCTCAACCGCCAGATCGGGTCGGGCGTGCGGGTGGACAAGCCCGCCGACGACCCCTCGGGGGCGAGCCGGGTGGTGCGCATCCAGGAGGTGGTGGCCCGCACCGAGCAGTACCTGCGCAACATCAACGAGGCGCTCTCGGTGCACCGGGCCACGGAGTCGGCCCTGGAGCAGGCCTACCAGAACCTCATGCGCGCCAAGGGCCTCGCGGTGGAAGGTGCCAACGACGCCAGCGTGCCGATGACCAACAGCTTTACCGCCCTGGCCGACGAGGTCCGGGGCATTCGCGCCGGGGTGCTCCAGCTGGCCCTGAGCAAGCACCAGGACAAGTACCTCTTCTCCGGCACCGCGGGAGAGGTGGCGCCCTTCCCGGAGGGGGGGGGCGCCTACCGGGGGGACTCGAACCTCCTGCGGGTCAACACCGGCAACGGCCAGAGCGTGGCTGTGAACCTCCCGGGGGACCGGGCCTTCCGGGAAACCGAGGCCCGCAGCCCCAATCCCCTGCCCGGAGCCGTGACCCTGGGGGGAGACCTCTCCTTCCAGGCGAGCGACGGGACCACGGCCGTGACGGTGACCGTTCCCGCCGACCGGGACGGGGACGGCGTCGCCGATCCCTACACCCCCCGGGAGCTGGCCGACGCCGTGGACGCGGCGCTGCGGGGCTCGGGGGCCAACCTGGCGGCCCGCCTCAACGACGACGGCACGCTCTCCGTCGTCCTGGCCGACACCCTGGCGCCCGGGGAGCTCACCCTGACCGACCTCTCGGGGAACCTGGAGCCGGCGCTGGGCCTCTCGGCCGGCACCAAGAACGTGTTCGGGGTCCTGGACGACCTGGCGGCGGCCCTGGACTCCCAGGACGCCGGCGCGGTGTCGCGCCTGCTGGGGCGGCTCGACCGCGCCATGGACGACCTGCTCAACCAGCGGGGCCTCCTGGGCGCCCGCTCCCGCAACCTGGAGTTTGCCCGGGACCGGCTCGAAGCCCACAACCTGACCAACGAGACCCTCAAGTCGGACATCGAGGGGGTGGACGTGCCGGGGGCCGTGGTTAAACTCTCGGCCGAGGAGCAGGCCTACCAGATCGCCCTGGCCGCCGGGGCCCGGATCTTCAACGTCTCCATCCTCGATTTCCTGCGCTGAACCCACCCTGCGGAGGTTTGCCACCGTGCAGATCCAGACCCGGGCCTTCGGGCCGATCGACATCGACGAGCAGCAGGTCCTCACCCTCACCGAGCCCATGGTGGGGTTTCCCGGTCATCACCGGTTCGCGGTGCTGGATCCGGACCCGGAAGCCCCGTTCAAGTGGTTCCAGGCGGTGGACCGCGAAGACCTGTGCTTCCTCATCGCCGACCCCCGGCACTTCTTTCCCGACTACCGGGTCGAGCTCAAGGCCGCCGCGCTGGCCGACCTCCAGCTCACCGAGGGCTCCGAGGCCGCCGTGGCCGTGGTCCTCAACGTGCCCGGCGACCCCGCCCAGGCCACCGCCAACCTCCTGGCGCCCGTCATCTTCAACGCCGGCAGGAAGCTTGCCCGGCAGATGATCCTCGACGGCTCGGGCCACGGCGTGCGCACGCCCCTCTTCCCCGAAGAGAAGCGTGTGTGCCACGGCTCCTGACGAGGGTGTTTCCAAAAGGGAGCACTTCTTGAATCGGGGGTTCGAAACGGGTATAGTCCGCCGGAAATTGCCCGTTTGCCTTCCGTTTCGGGGGTCAGGATGCTCGTTCTCACCCGCAAGGTAGACGAATCCATCATGATCGGGGACTCCATCGAGGTGAAGGTCCTCGGCATCGACGGCAACAGCGTCAAGCTCGGGATCCAGGCTCCCCGAGAGGTGCCCGTGCACCGCAAGGAAATCTACGAAGAGATCCGCAAGGAGAACGTGGCCGCCACCCAGGGTCCCCCCCTGGACCTGGGCCGGCTCAAGGGGCTCCTAAAGAAAGAAAAGTAACGGCGGCGCGTGGCAGGTTGCCCGTTGCGGGTTGGAGAAGATCTTCCAACGAGCAACCCGCAACGTGCCCCGTCCTCACCGCACGGTGAGGACGGGGCACGGGCTTTCCCGCCGTACCCGCTCCCCCACGCTCTCGAAGGCCAGGTGCTGGAGCACGTGCTGGGCCCGGGTCTCGGGCCGCTCGCCCACCACCACCAGGTCCAGCTCCGCCTCGGCCGCGTAGGCCACGATCTCCCGGTGGGGCTGGCCCTCCCGCACCACGGTCACCACCGGAACGTCCCCCAGCGGCTCCCCCCGCAGAAAGTCTTCGAACCGCCGGCGCGACCGGCTTCGCACCCGCTCGCACAGGCGCCGGTGGTTTTCCTCGGGCATGGTGATGAAGAACAGCGGCCGGGGCGGCGGCACGCTGTGGACGTGGAGGAGGTGGAGCTCCGCCCCCAGGTCGGCCGCGAGCTCCAGGGCCTTGTGGAAGGCCCGCTTGGAGCGCGGCGAGAAGTTGGTGGCCAGGAGGATGCGGTGGAAGGAGCGGGCCCTTCCCGGGGCCGGGGCGGTGCGTGGTTCCATCGGTTTCCCCTCCTCGCGGGGCTGTCTCGGCGTCGCAATTGGTATCGGTATCGCTATCGAAATCGGAGCACGATACCGATCCCGATACCGACGGGGACGCGGAGTCGCCCCAGATTCCGGGCACGTCCCGTGCGCCAGCCCCCCTCAGCTCTCCCCGGTGGCCCGGCCCTGAGCCTCCCGCCGCCGGCGCCACCACTCCAGGCGCTTGGCGATCTCCTTCTCGAAGCCGAAGCGGCCGGGGGCGAAGTACCGGCGGCCTTCCAGGGCGTCGGGCAGGTAGCTCTGGGCCACGACCCCGTCGGGGTGGTCGTGGGGGTAGAGGTAGCCCTCGCCGCACCCCATCTCCCGGGCGAGCCGGGTGGGAGCGTTGCGCAGGTGCAGGGGCACCGGGAGGTTTCCCCGGCGGCGCACGTCGTCCCGAGCCTTGAGGTAGGCGGCGTAGGAGGCGTTGGACTTGGGCGCGGTGGCCAGGTACACCGCCGCCTGGGCAAGGGGGATGAACCCCTCGGGCATGCCCACGAAGTGCACGGCCTCTTTCGCGTCGAGCGCCAGCCGCAGGGCCGCCGGGTCGGCGTTGCCCACGTCCTCCGAGGCGAAGATCACGAGCCGTCGGGCGAGAAAGAGGGGGTCCTCCCCGGCTTCGACCATGCGGGCGAGCCAGTACAACGCGGCGTCCGGGTCCGAGCCGCGCAGGCTCTTGATGAGGGCGCTCACCACGTCGTAGTGCCAGTCGCCGGTGGCGTCGTGGTAGAGGGTGGGGCTCTGGAGGACCGCGGAGAGGTCTTCGGCCTCCACGGTGCGCACCCCGTCGGGCCCGGGTTCCCCCGCGGCCGTTCGGGCGGCGGCCTCCAGGAGGTTCAAGGCCCGGCGCGCATCCCCCTGGGCCGTGCGCAGCAGCAGCGCCTCGGCCCCCTGCGAGAGCCGCACCGGCCGCTGGCCCAGGCCTCGCTCCGGGTCCGCCAGCGCCCGCCCCAGGATCCCCCGCAGGGCCTCGGGCCCCAGGGGCTCCAGGCGCACCACCAGGGTGCGGGAAAGGAGCGGTGAGACCACCTGGAAGGACGGGTTCTCGGTGGTGGCGCCCACGAGCGTCACCGTTCCGGCCTCCACGTGGGGGAGCAGGGCGTCCTGCTGGGCCTTGTTGAAGCGGTGGATCTCGTCGAGGAAGAGCAGCGTGCGCTCCCCCCGGCCGCGCCGCGCCGCGGCGTCGGCCACCACGTCGCGCACGTCCTTGACCCCGGCCAGCACGGCGGAGAGGGGCACGAAGCGGTACCCGGCTTCCCCGGCCAGGAGCCGGGCGAGGCTCGTCTTTCCGCTCCCCGGGGGACCCCAGAGCAGCAGCGAGGGGAGCTCCCCCTGCTCCAGCGCCCGCCGCAGGGGGCGCCCCGGCTGGAGGAGCGCGTCCTGGCCCACCACTTCGTCCAGGGTGCGGGGCCGCATGCGCTCGGCCAGGGGGGGCCGGGGATCGGCGCTCGCGGCCGCAGGGCGCAAGGGCTCGTCGCCGGACAGGTCTGCCGATGGGTCGTACACCGAGGCGCGGACCTCTGCTTTCGGGGCCTTCATGGGTCTGCTAGAATAGCACACCCTCTGCCAGCCCAGCAGGAGCACCGTTGCGGCCCTCCCAGATCGCCCTCTTCCGAAAGAAGACGACCCCCCGGGCCGACCAGGTCGCCCTGGAGCTGGGGGCCTGGGCCCGGGCCCGGGGTCTCCACGTCCTGGACGAGGACGAGCTCGAGCGCCGGGTGGCCGAGGACCGCGGCCCCGAGGTGGACCTGCTCGTGGTCCTGGGGGGCGACGGCACCTTCCTGGCCGCAGTGCGGGCCCTGGGCGGCTGCGAAGTCCCCATCCTCGGCGTGAACCTGGGCCACCTGGGGTTCCTCACCGAGATCGCCCAGGACGAGCTCCATCCCACCCTGGAGCTCTTCCTGGAGGGCAAGACCGCCCTGGAGCCCCGCACCGCGCTCGGGTGCACGGTGCGGCGGGCGTGCGGGGAGACCGCCGAGTACCACGTGTTGAACGACGTGGTGGTGAACAAGGGCGCCCTGGCCCGGATCAGCGAGCTCGAGGTCCGGGTCGACGGGCACTACCTCACCACCTACCGGAGCGACGGCCTGATCCTGGCAACCCCCACCGGCTCCACGGCCTACAGCCTCTCGGCGGGGGGCCCCATCGTGACCCCCGATCTGCCGGCCATGCTGCTCAGCCCCATCTGCCCCCACACCCTCACCCACCGGCCCATCCTGCTGCGGGACTCCTCCCAGGTGGAAGTGCGGCTGCTCTCCAAGAACGGGGAGGTCTTCCTGACCCTGGACGGCCAGGAGGGCTTCGAGCTGGAGCAGGGCGACGTGGTGCGGGTGCACAAGTCCGGCCGGCGGGTGCTCCTGGTGCGCTCCCTCTACCGCGACCACTTCCAGGTGCTGCGCACCAAGCTCATGTGGGGCGGCTCCTACGGGGGGGAAAGGGCGTGATCGAGCTCCTGCGCATCCGCGATTTTGCCCTGGTGGACGCGGTGGAGCTGGAGCTCGGGTCGGGCTTTACGGCGCTCACGGGGGAGACCGGCGCGGGCAAGTCCATCCTGCTCCAGGCCCTGGGGCTGCTCCTGGGGGAGCGGGCGAGCCGCGAGGGGGTTCGCGCCGGGGCCGAGGCCGCCCGGGTGGAGGGGCTCTTCTCCCCCGCGGGTCCGGCCCGGGCCGCAGCCTCGGCAATCCTCGACGAGGCCGGGATCCCCCGGGAGGAGGGGGAGTCCCTGGTGGTGGCCCGCACGGTGGGCGCCGACGGCCGAAGCCGCGCCCACGTGAACGGGGCCCTGGCCCCCCTGGCGGTCCTGGCGCGGCTGGGCGCCCACCTGGTGGAGGTCTCGAGCCAGCACCAGCACCAGGGCCTCCTGCGGGAAGAGACCCACCGCGACCTCCTGGACGCCTCCCTCGACGCCCGGGGAAGGGTGGCGCAGGACGCCTACCGGGGGGCCTTCGCCTCGTGGCGCGCCGCCGAGGCCGAGGTGGGCCGGCTTGAAACCCTGGAGGCCCGCGCGCGGGACCGGGCGGAGGCCTTGCGCGTCCAGGTCCAGGAGCTTCGGGCCGCCCGGATCGAGCCGGGCGAAGCCGAGCGCCTGCGGGCAGAGCGGGACCTCCTCGTCTACGCCGAGAAGCTCCTGGAGTCATACGGGATAGCGGAAGCCGAGC
>JBFLZB010000120.1 GCA_040756475.1 Thermodesulfobacteriota bacterium | reverse complement strand
GGACCGGACGGTGGAGCTCATCTTCAAGCTCAAGGACCTTGGCACCACGATCCTCGCGGTCGAGCACATCATGCGGGTCATCATGAACATCAGCGACCGGATCGTGGTCTTGAACTATGGCGAGAAGATCGCCGAGGGCCGGCCCGCCCAGGTGGCGGCCGACCCGACGGTGATCCAGGCGTACCTGGGAGAGGCGGCAGCATGAGCGGGCTCACGGTCCAGTCCATCTCGGCGTACTACGGCGACAGCCAGGCCCTGTGGGACGTCACCCTGGACGTCCCCCGGGGGCGCCTCGTGAGCCTGCTGGGGGCCAATGGGGCGGGAAAGACCACGACGCTCAAGGCCATCTGCGGGCTCGTGCCCCTGGCCGGCGGGAGCATCTCGTACGGGGGCGAGACCCTGAGCGGCCTGCCCCCCCACCGGGTGGCCGACCGGGGTATCACCCTGGTGCCCGAGGGCCGCCAGCTCTTCGGCAAGATGACCGTGGAGGAGAACCTGGCGCTCGGCTCCTACCTCAAGCGGGCCAAGGTCAAGCGCCGGGAGAATCTGGACAAGGTCTACGCCCTCCTGCCCCGGCTCGCGGAGCGCCGAGGCCAGCTCGCGGAAACCCTCTCCGGGGGGGAGCAGCAGATGGTCGCCATCGCCCGGGGGCTCATGCAGGACCCGGAGCTCATCATGTTCGACGAGCCGAGCCTGGGGCTGGCGCCGCTGCTGGTGCAGGAGATCTTCCGGGTCATCCAGGACCTCCACCGCCAGGGGCTGACGATCTTCCTCGTGGAGCAAAACGTCCACCACGCCCTCAAGATCGCCGACTACGGCTACGTGATCGAGAACGGGCGCGTGGTCAAGGAGGGCTCGGCCCACGAGCTGGAGCAGGACCCCGCGGTGCGGGAGGCGTACCTGGGGTTCTGAGGGAGAGGGGATGCCCATGAACGCAGCGAGCGAAAAGAGGCTCCACGCCCGGGTCCTGCAGGCCGTCGACGGTCGGTGCGGCCAGGCCCACGAGGCCTACGGGTGGCTGCGGGCGCAGATGCCCCCCTACTTCTTCCTCACCATGGGGGACGACCCCGAGCTCCTGGCGAGCCTCGCCCTGGGCCTCTCCCGGGTGGGCACTGCGCCCCAGGTGGTCCTCCTGGACCGGGAAGACGCTCGCGTGCTCATGCGCCTGAATCTTCCGGGCTCGGTGGTCGACACCCTCGACTCCGCGGCGGGCCGGGAGATCTCCTACGCGGAGCTCACCCGCTCCCGGGGCCCGTGCCCCGGGACGGCCCACGAGCTCGAGGTGTACCGGCTGGAGTTTGCCTCGGCACGGCCCCAGGTGCCCGGCGCCCCGCCGTCCATCCCGCCCCTGCCGCAGGATCTGCATTCCCGGGTGCGGGCGGCGCTGCGGGCCCGCTACCCGGACTACCCCCCCGCGGAGCTCGACCGCGGCCTGGAGCTCCTGTGGGCAGGCCACCCCGGGTACGTGCGCCGCTCCCCCCCCGAGCGGGTGGCCCGGGCCCTGTGGCTCTACCTCCAGGGTCGACGGCACGGGGGGCTCTACCTGGACGTGGAGAACGAGGAAGCCCTGGCCCGGGCCGGAGAGTCGCGGCTCGTCTTCGCCGTGGGGAATCCCCCCCAGGGCAACTTCCTGCCCCAGGTGATGGAGGTCTTCCATCGGCTCCAGATCGGGGTGGGGCGCCTGTACTGCCTCACCTTCTCCACCGGGGTCCATCCCTACTTCCTGGGGAGTTTCTACGTGGCGACCCGGGGCGGCGGGCGGGTGGAGTGCGGCACGGTCCTCTTCGAGACGCTCAAGAAAGAGCTCTACAACACGCAGATTCTCTCCACCCGGACGCGCACCTATGCGGACTTCGTGAAGGGCCGGGTGCTCTCCGGGGACGAGGCCTCGCTGCTCGACGCCTTCATCTCCTTTTGCCACACCACGCTCGCCCACACCCACCCCGACAGCTACGGGCTCGAGGACGTGATGCGGGCCTTCCACTCCCACCCGGACCTCGCCCTCGCGCTGATCCGGCTCTTCCAGGCGCGGTTCGACCCGGACCGCTCCGACCGGGAGGAGGCCTACCCCGCAGCCCTCGCGGCGGCCCAGCGGGCGGTGGCGGAGCACAACACCGGCCACAAGTTCCTCGACGACTTCCGGCGGGTGGTCTTTCGCACCGGCCTCTCGTTGGTCCGACACACCCTCAAGACCAACTTCTACGTTCCGGAGAAGCACGCCCTGGCCTTCCGCCTCGACCCCTCCTACCTGGACGAGCTGGCGCCCGAGTTCACCCGGGGGCTGCCGCCCCGGCGCCCCTTCCGGGTCACCTTCTTCCACGGCCGGTCGGGGGTGGGGTACCACGTGGGCTACGCCGACATCGCCCGCGGGGGATGGCGCACCGTGATCGCCCACTCCCGGGACGACTACGTGACCAACGCCAACCCCCTCTTCCGGGAGGTGAGCGTGCTGGCCCACACCCAGCACCTCAAGAACAAGGACATCTACGAGGGGGGCTCGAAGCTCGTGGCGGTGCTCGACGCCTCGGGGCTCGAGGGGCGGGAGGCCGTGACCCAGAGCCTCTACAAGCTCCAGTATGGGTTCGCCAACGCCTTCCTCGACCTCTTCGTCACCCGGGAAGGCCGGGCGGCCCACCCCCGGGTGGTGGACTACTACGGGGAGGACGAGGCCATCGAGCTCGGCCCCGACGAGAACATGCACGACGCCATGATCGAGCAGATCGCCGACCTCTCGGCGCGGCGCGGGTACCTGCTGGGCCGGGGGATCCTGTCGAGCAAGCGGGTGGGGATCAACCACAAGGAGTACGGCGTCACCTCGACGGGGGTGGTCAAGTTCGCCCAGGTGGTCCTGGAGGAGCTGGGGATCGACATCGCCCGGGACCCCTTCACCGTGAAGATGACCGGCGGGCCCGGCGGCGACGTGGCGGGCAACGCCCTTCGCATCCTCCTGGCGCGCTGCCCCGGGGTGCGGGTCGTCCTGATCGTGGACGGCTCGGGGGTCCTGTGCGACCCGGCGGGGGCCGACCGGTCGGAGCTCGAGCGGATCGTGCTCCGCTCCGACCTGGACGCCTTTGATCCGGGTCGGCTCGGGCCGGGAGGCTTTCTCCTCTACCGGGGCCAGCGCCGGCGCGACGGCCTCGTGGAGCTCTACCGGCGGGTGGAGCAGGGTCCCGAGGGGCTCTCCGAGCGCTGGGTGAGCACCGACGAGTTCCACCGGGAGTTCGACGGGGCCCTCTTCGCCGCACCCGCCGACCTCTTCCTGCCCGCGGGGGGGCGGCCCGAGACCGTGGACGGGGGGAACTGGAACCGGTTCCTGAGCGCCGACGGCACGCCCACCTGCCGGGCCATCGTGGAGGGGGCCAACTCGTTTGTCACCCCGGAGGCGCGCGTCGAGCTGCAAAAGCGGGGCGTCCTGGTGATCCGCGACGCCTCCGCCAACAAGTGCGGGGTCATCTCCTCCTCCTACGAGATCATCGCCAACCTCCTCCTCACCGACCGGGAGTTCCTGGCCCACAAGGAGCAGTACGTGGCCGACGTCCTGGAGATCCTCGAGCGCCGGGCCGAGGACGAGGCGCGCCTCATCTTCCGCCGCAGGCGCGAGAGCGGCGGGCAGCTCCTGTGCACCGAGATCAGCGAGGGCCTGAGCGGGGAGATCAACGGGCACTTCGAGGAGTTCTTCCGGTACTTCGAGCGGCGCCCCGAGCTCGCCGGGCGGGGAGTCTTCCGGCGGGCGCTGCTGGCGCACCTGCCGCGGCTCCTGCGGGAGACGCCCCGGTTCCGGGCCCGGGTGGGCAGGCTCCCGCCCAAGTACCGTGCCGCCATCCTCGCCAGCGAAGCCGCGACCACGGTGGTGTACCGGGGGGGCTGGGAGCCCGACCTCGGAGGCTCTCTCAAGGCCTACCTGGAGAAGGAAGGTAGGTCGGGCCAAGCGTAGGGTGGGCACCGCCTACCAACCGGTGGGCCGAGGGTCAGAGCGGCGGGCGATGCCCACCCGGCCCCCGCGCAATCCAGCGGGCCGGAAGCCGCCGCCAACAGGAGGAGACGACGATGAAGGGTTTCTACGGCAGGGTGCTGGTGGCCGACCTGGGGAGCCGGACCTGCTCCGTCGCCGATGTGGGGGACGAGGTGCTGGCCCGGGCCCTGGGGGGCAAGGGGCTCGGGACGCACCTGCTCGCGAACCACTCCCTGGTGGGGGTCGATCCGCTTTCTCCGGAAAACCCGGTGATCTTCGCGGCCGGGCCCGCCACCGACACGAAGATCCCGGGTTCCTGCCGCTACGGGGTCTTCACCAAGAGCCCCCAGACCGGCTTCTACTCGGAGAGCTACTCGGGGGGAAAGCTCGCGGAAAAGCTCTCCCGCACGGGGTTCGACGCGGTGGTGCTCACGGGGGCGGCGGACGGCCCGGTGTACCTGGAGGTGGGGGAGGACGGGGGCCGCTTCCACGGCGCCGAGGAACTCTGGGGCCTCGAGACCTACGCGGCCGAGGACGCGCTCCTCTCCCGGCACGGGGGGCCGAGCCGGGCGGGGGCCGCCGTCATCGGGCCCGCGGGGGAGAACCGGGTGCCGTTCGCCATCATCGCCAACGACTACTGGCGGTGCGCGGGGCGCACGGGAGCCGGGGCGGTGCTGGGCTCGAAGAACGTCAAGGGGGTGGTCTTCCACGGCTCGGCCCGCCGGCCGGTGGCCGACCCCGAGGGCATCGACGCGCTCTCGCGCCGCATGTTGGCGGAGAAGAAGGACCACCCGGCCACCCAGGCCTACCGGAACTTCGGCACCCCCATGATGGTGGCGCTCTTGAACACCGTCCAGGCGTTCCCCCACCGGTACTGGCGCCGGGGGCGCATGCCCGACTACGAGCGGATTTCCGCCGAGGCGATGGTGGCGCGCTGCGAGGTGCGCCCCAAGGCGTGCCCCCGGTGCTTCATGGCCTGCGGGAAGCTCACCACCGTGGTGGAAGGCCGCCACGCGGGGCTCAAGCTCGAAGGGCCCGAGTACGAGACCATCTACGCCCTGGGAGGGCTGTGCTGCATCGGCTCCTTCGAGGAGATCGTGTACCTGAACGACCTCTGCGACCGCCTGGGGATGGACACCATCAGCGCAGGGAACCTGGTGGCCTTCGCGATGGAGGCGTCGAGCCTGGGGGCGATTCCCGAGAAGGTCGCCTACGGCGACGTGGCCGCCGCCGAGGGCCTCCTGGCAGACATCGCCGCCCGGCGGGGGCTCGGACAGGTGCTCTCCCGGGGCATCGCCCCGGCCTCCCGGGAGTGGAAGCTCGAGGACCTCGCCATTCACGTGAAGGGCCTGGAGCCCGCCGGGTACGACCCCCGGGTCCTCAAGGGGATGGGCCTGGCCTACGCCACCTCCGACCGGGGGGCGTGCCACCTGCGCTCCACCTTCTACAAGCCCGAGCTCTCGGGCCAGATCGCCCCCGACGCGGTGGAGGGCAAGGCCGCGCTCTTCGTGGACTACGAGGACCGCCTGAACCTCTTCGACGGGATGATCCTGTGCCGCTTCTTCCGGGACTTCTACCCCTGGGAGGGGCTGGGCGAGGTGATCCGCTTGACGACGGGCATGGACCTGGGGCAGGAGGGGCTTCGGGCGGTGGCCCGGACCATCGCCGACCAGGCCCGGCGGTTCAACCTGCGCGAAGGCCTCACCCCGGCCGACGATTGGCTCCCTGCCCGATTTTTCGACGAACCCCTGCCCGAGACGGGCGCCGTGCTCCGCCGCGAGGAGCTCGAGAAGATGCGCGAGGAGTACTACGCCCTGCGGGGCTGGGACGACCAGGGCAGGCCCGGGGGCGCCGCGTAGCTGTAGCCGGGCGGTTCCCGCGCAGCGGTGTTCGCCCGCCGAGCTCTTCGGGCTATGCCCTCCGGGCCGCCCCGACCTACCTGCCCAAACGAGGACCCATGGACTCCAAGCTCCTCACCCTCCCAGAAGCCGCCGCCCGGGTGCCCAACGGGGCGTCGCTCTCCATCGGCGGGTTCACGAGCCAGCGCCACCCCACGGCGCTCCTGCGGGAGCTCGTGTGCCGGGGGGTGCGGGAGCTGGCCGTCTACTTCCACTCGGCGGGGAGCGACGTGGACCTCCTCCTGGGCGCCGGGTGCGTGCGCCGCCTGGAGGGGGCGTATTTGGCCGACGGGGTCTTCTCCCCCATCGCCCCCAACTGGCGCCGCTTCGTCCAGGAGGGGCGGGTGGCCTTCGAGGACTACTCCAACGCCGCCATGATGGCCCGGTTCACCGCGGGGGCCATGGGGCTTCCCTTCTTCCCCACCCGGTCCATGCTGGGCACCGACCTCCTGGAGCGGGAGGGCCTTACCCCGGAGGCCCGGGCGGCAGACCCCGACGCGGCACCGAAGAAGGCCGCCGTGACCGCCTGCCCCTTCACCGGCGAGCCGATGGTACTCGTCCCTGCGGTGCGGACAGATTTCTGTGTCCTCCACGTCCAGAAGGCGAGCCCCCAGGGGCTCCTGCGCATCGAGGGCCAGGAGTTCCTCGACGTCCAGCAGGCGCTCGCCGCCCGCACGGTGATCGCCACCTGCGAGGAGTTGGTGGAGGACGAGGAGCTCCGGCGCGAGCCCGAGAAGAACCGCATCCCCCCCTTCGCGGTCCACGCCGTGGTCCACGTGCCCTTTGGCGCCCACCCCCACAGCGTCCACAACTGCTACGACTACGACCCCGAGCACCTGACCCTGTTCGCCCAGGCCGCCCGCACGGAGGAGACGTTCCGGGAGTATCTGGAGCGTTACGTCTTCCGCCCCGCCGACCACGCCGCCTACCTCGAGGCCGTGGGCGGCGAGGAGCGCCTCCACGCCCTTAGAGCCCGCTCGGGCCTGGGGTACAATCCGGAGCTCAAGAGGCGGTGAGGGGGCGTGAGACGTGAAGCGTGAAGTGTGGCGGGTCTGACCTGTCCGACAGGTCTGACGGGTCCGACCGGTCCGACGAAAAACCCCCAGGGGAGCCCATGCCAACCACCGACTTCTCCACCCTCGAGATCATGGCCGTGGCCGCCGCCCGGGAGATCCGGGACCGAGAGGTGGTCTTCGCGGGCACCGGGCTGCCCATGCTGGGGGCGATGCTCGCCCAGCGCACCCACGCCCCCCGGTGCACCATCGTGTTCGAGGCGGGGGGGGTGGACCCCCAGATGCTCCACCTGCCCATGAGCGTGGGGGATTCGCGCACGCTGGTGGGTGCGGCCCAGGCCGCCGGGCTCCTGGACGCCTTCACCTACATTCTGCAAGGGGGCCGGGTGGACGTGGGGTTCCTGGGGGGAGCCCAGATCGACCGCTACGGCAATTTGAACTCCACCGCCCTGGGCGACTACCGGCGCCCCGCCGTGCGCTTTCCCGGGAGCGGCGGCTCCGCCGACGTGGCGGCGCTCTCGGGGCGCACGGTGGTCATCGCCCGCCACGAGCGGCGCCGGTTCCCCGAGCGGGTCGACTACCGCACGAGCCCCGGATGGCTCGAGGGCGCCGACTCCCGGGAGCGGGCCGGCATCACTGGGGGAGGCCCCGCGGCGGTGGTCACCACCCTGGCAGTGATCCGCTACCGCCCCCAGACCCGCGAGCCCTACCTCGCCTCCTACCACCCCGGCACCACCGCCGCGGGCGTCCAGGCCGAGACCGGCTTCCCCCTCGACCTCTCCGAAGCCTACGAAACCCCTCCCCCGACCCGGGAAGAGCTCGAGATCCTGCGCCGGGCCGTGGACCCGGAGGGAGTGTTCCTGGGGAGCCGGGACAGCTGAGGGGCCGCGGTTGACGCGGGGGCACGCAGCGCCCCCGTGGGACGGGGATTTCGGCGGACAATGGAGTGGGCACCCTAAACCTCTTCCCGGTTCGTGCCGATACGGGGCTCCGTGGCGCCGCTCCTCTTGACGGGAAGTGTCCGAATGGTACCGTAAGGCGGCTTTTCGGACTGACTTCGTCAGGAGGCGCGCATGGGCCGTCACGTATTGCCGTGGATCGTCTTGCTGCCCTTCGCGGCCGGGTGCGCCGGGCCTGGGGGCCAGACCCGGTCCGCCGAGTGGGAACCCGCGGTGTCCGAGCTCCAGCGGGCCAACTCCCGGCTGGAGCAGCGCCTGGACGAGGTGACGCGCAACATCCTGAGCCTGCGGGAGCGGGTGGACGCCCAGGAGTCCGCCCTGGCCTCCCTCCAGACCGCCCGCCAGGAACCGGAACCCCGGGCGCCGCTGCGGGTGGTGCGCCTGGAACCGCCCCCGCCGGTGACGGACGGGCCCGCCGCAGACGGGCCGCGGGCGGCGACCCCGGCGGCCGACCTCTACCGGAGGGCGTTCAACGCCTTTCGGGAGGGGCGCTACGGGCAGGCGATCCTCGACTTCGAGGACTTCCTGCGCCGCAGCCCGGAACACGAGTACGCGGGAAACGCCCAGTATTGGATTGGAGAGTCCTATTTCTCACAGGGGGAGTACGAACAGTCGGTGCTGGAGTTCCACAAGGTGATCGAGCGCTACCCCCAGCAGGCCAAGGCCCCCGATGCCCTTCTCAAGATCGGGCTCGCGTTTCGGGAGCTGGGGGAGGTGGAGCGGGGCACGGTATTCCTGGAGCGGGTGGCGGCCGAGTATCCCCAGAGCGAGGCGGCACTCCAGGCCCAGAGGGTGCTGAGGGGGGAGCGCTGACGGACGCAGGCAGGGGGGCTGGCGAGGCGTGGTGCATCGAGCCCGGCAGCGGGCGCAGGAGGTCGTCGTGCGAAGAGCGAGTGTAGTGCTCATCGGGGCAGCAGCCCTGTGTATGGCGGGCCACGCCGCAGCCCAGGACGTAGACCCCAGGCCCGACCACCGCGTGGAGCGCGGAGATACCCTGTGGGATCTCTCGGGGCGGTACTGGAACGATCCGGCCACCTGGCCGGAGCTGTGGGCCTTGAACCCCCACTTCCGCAATCCCCATTTCATCTTCCCCGGGGATTCGGTGTTCCTGCGCCGGGAGCGGTCCGACCTGCCCGCGATTCCTCCCGAGGATCGGGTCGTGCGCCTGCCTCTGGAGCGCCTGGAGCCTCCGTGGGCCGCGGCGGTTTCCGCGGACGCCGGGGAGGCTGCGAGGGCGCCTTCGGGAAAGCCGGGGGGCGAAGCGGCCGGTACGGCACACGTATCCCTCCCCCGCGGCAAGGGTCTCGACTTCATCGCGCCGCGCCGGCTGGATCGCCTCGGCACCGTGGACAACCGCCACCAGGTAAAGGTGGGGTATGCCACGGGCGAGGATCTGGAGTTCGCCCTGAGCCCCGGGGCCTCGGTGCGCCCGGGCGACCGGCTCAGCCTGGTGGACGACGCCGAGACGGTCTCCCACCCCCTCACGGGGCAGGAGGCGGGGTATTACGTGCGGGTCCTCGGGGAGTTGGAGGTCCTGGCCGTGCAGGGTGACCGGGCCGTGGGCTGGCTCGCCGAGACCTATGACGCGGTGGAGGACGGAGACGGGGTGATCGCCTATCGGCGTCCCGTTGGAAGCGTCACCCCCCGGGCCGCACGGGCCGGCGTGGACGGTCTGATCCTCCGGGGCGCACCCGGCCAGCTCTTGTTTGCCTCCGACGACGTGGTCTTCCTCGACCGGGGCTCGGCCCACGGCCTCGCGGCCGGTGCCACCCTCGAGATCCCCGTGCGCGAGGGCAAGCGCGACGCCCAGGGGCTGGTGGACCTCGGCACGCCGCTCGCGCACCTGGTGGTGGTGGCGGTGCAGGAGTCCACGGCCACGAGCCTGGTCCTCGACAGCCGCGCTGCCCTCGAGGCCGGCGACCGCTTTGCTCCCGCCGGCCTTTCCCCTTGACACCCTGAAGGCCCCTTCCCTATAGTCGGCGTTCCCAAAATTTTCAGGGGACGCCTGCGCGCTGCGTCCGGGCGGGGGTCCATGTTCGAGAGCCTCACAGAGAAGCTGGCCGGCGTTTTCGGCGCGCTGCGGTCCAAGGGACGCCTGAGTGAGCGCGACGTCGAGGCGGCCATGCGCGAGGTGCGTTTGGCCCTCCTGGAGGCCGACGTCCACTACAAGGTGGTCAAGGGCTTCGTCGAGGCGGTGAAGCACAGGTCCCTGGGGCACGAGGTGATGAAGAGCCTCACCCCGGGGCAGATGGTGGTCAAGATCGTCCACGACGAGCTCGTCCGGATGATGGGCGAGCACGCGTCTCCCCTCGATCTCAAGGGCGCTCCGCCGGTGCCGGTGCTCCTGGTGGGGCTCCAGGGTTCGGGTAAGACGACCAGCGCGGGGAAGCTCGCGCTCCACCTGAAGCGCAACCTGAAGCGGCGCCCCTACCTGGTGCCGGCCGACGTGTACCGCCCCGCCGCCATCGCGCAGCTCAAGAAGCTCGCGGACGAGCTGGAGCTGCCGGTCTTCGACGCGGATCCCTCCCAGGACCCCGTGGAGATCTGCCGAGCGGCGCGGGAGGACGCACGGCGTTCGGGGTGCGACGTGCTGATCGTCGACACGGCCGGGCGGCTCCACGTGGACGAGGCCCTCATGGAGGAGCTCAAGCGCCTCTCGGGCCTGCTCGAGCCCCGGGAGACCCTGCTCGTGGCCGACGCCATGACCGGCCAGGACGCGGTCAACGTGGCCCGGGAGTTCGACGCCGCGCTGAACATCACCGGCGTGGTGCTCACCAAGCTCGACGGCGACGCGCGCGGCGGGGCGGCCCTGTCCATACAGGCCGTCACCCGAAAGCCGGTGAAGCTCGTGGGCGTGGGGGAGAAGCTCCAGGCCCTGGAGGTCTTCCACCCCGAGCGCATGGCCTCGCGCATCCTGGGGATGGGCGACGTCATGAGCCTGATCGAGAAGGCCGAGGCGGCCCTCGACCAGGAAACCGCCGAGGGTCTGGAGGAAAAGCTCCGGAAGAACGCCTTTACCCTCGAGGACTTCCGCGACCAGCTCAAGAGCCTGCGCAAGCTCGGGAGCATGGAAGACCTGATGAAGATGATCCCGGGCATGGGGGGCGCCCTCAAGGGAGCCAAGCCCGACGAGAAGGAAGTGGCCCGGGTGATCGCCATCATCGACAGCATGACGCCCCTGGAACGACGCAAGCCCGACGTCCTCAACGCCAGCCGCCGGCGCCGCATCGCCTCGGGGAGCGGTACCCGGGTGGAGGACGTGAACCGGCTGATGAAGCGCTACCAGGAGGCGCGCACCATGCTCAAGCGCATGGGCCAGCTCGGTCTCGGCGGGGGACGCGGCAAGGGGGCCATGGGCAAGATGGGAAGACTTCTGGGCAAGGGCCTCGGGCACCTGCCCTTTGGACGGTGACTGCGGCCCGGTTCGCCGGTCCGCCGCGCCGGTCCGCCGCAACGCGACCGAACACCTGTGTGGAGGAACATTCATGGCCGTAAGGATCAGACTGGCTCGGCACGGAGCCAAGAAGCGCCCGTACTACCGGATCGTGGCCGCCCCCTCGGAGGCGCCCCGGGACGGGCGGTTCCTGGAAGTGCTGGGCACCTACAACCCCTTGACGCAGCCCGCGACCATCGCCGTGAAAGAGGACCGGGTGCTCGACTGGCTCGGCAAGGGCGCCCAGCCCTCCGACACGGTGCGCAGCCTGCTGCGCCAGACGGGGGTCTGGGCCAAGGCCCAGGCCAAGGACTGAGCCGGACGCAGGGGCCGCCCATGGCGCGCGCCCGCTACGTGGCGGTGGGCCGGGTCGGCCGCCCCCACGGGGTGAGGGGCGAGGTTCGGATAGAGGTGGGCTCTGGGATGCCCCGGGGGCTTCGAGGGTACTCCCGCGTCTACCTGGGGCGCGAAGGAGAGCCCGAGCCCGCCGCGGTAGAGTCGGTTCGGTCCCACGGGCGCTTCCTCCTGGTGAAGTTCCGGGGGGTGGGCGACCCGGAGGCGGCGCGGGCGCTGGGCCACGCCGTGCTCTACGTGGAGCGGGGCGAGATGCCGCCCCTGGAGGAGGGAGAGTACTACCACGCCGACCTCCTGGGGTGCCGCCTGGTGGACGAGGGGGGGGCGGACCTGGGGCGGGTCCTCGACGTCTTTGCCTCCGGCGCCCACGACCTGCTGGTGGTGGGGGCGCCCGGGGGGCGCGAGTGGATGCTCCCGGTCCTGGAGTCGACCGTGCTCGCGATGGACCTGGAAGCGGGGGAGATCCGGGTTCGGGTGCCGGAGGGGCTGACGCAGTGATGTTTTCCGTCGTCACCCTCTTCCCCGAGTACTTCCGGGGGCCCCTGGAGGCGGGCATCCTGGGGAGGGCCCGGGAGGAGGGGACGGTCGCCGTCGAGTTCGTGGACCTGCGGACGTTCGGGGAGGGCCGACACCGCATCACGGACGACTACCCTTACGGCGGCGGCGCCGGCATGGTGATGAAGCCCGGTCCCGCGGTGGCCGCCATCGAGGCGGTGCGCGGCCAGCGGCCGGGTTGCCGGGTGGTGCTCCTCACCCCCCAGGGCCGCCTCTTCACCCAGGAGGTCGCCCGGGAGTTTTCGGGGGAGCCGTGCCTCGCGCTGGTGTGCGGGCGCTACGAGGGCTTCGACGAGCGCATCCGCGCCTTCTGCGACGACGAGGTCTCCCTGGGGAACTTCGTGCTCATGGGGGGCGAGGCCGCGGCCCTGGCAGTGATCGAGGCCACGGCCCGGCTCGTGCCCGGCGTGCTGGGGGCCGCCGAGTCGTCGGAGGAAGAGAGCCTGGCCGACGGCCTCCTGGAATATCCTCAGTACACCCGGCCCCGGAGCTTTCGGGGGCTGGAGGTGCCGGAGGTGCTCTTGGGGGGCCACCACGGGGAGATCGCTGCGTGGCGCCGCCGGCAGGCGGTGCTGCGCACCGCGCGCCGCCGGCCCGACCTCCTGGCGGGGGCCGGCCTGACCCCGGAGGAGCGGGCGCTGGTCCAGCGGGCGGGTGCGGGGGACCCGGAGTGAGGGAGAGGATTGCGCTGGCGCTGGTGCACCACCCCACCCTGGACCGGGGCGGCGCGGTGGTGGCCACGGCCGTGACGACCCTGGACCTTCACGACTTCGCCCGCCTGGCGCGGACCTACGGCCTGGGCGGGGTGTACGTCACCACTCCGTTGGAGGGCCAGCGAGAGCTGACCCGAAGGCTCCTGTCCCACTGGGTCGGGGGCAAGGGGGGAGAGGCCAACCCCTGGCGGCGGGAGGCCCTCGAGGGGCTACGGGTCGTGGCCGGCCTGGGCGAGGCCGTGGGCGACCTGGAGCGGCGCTGGGGAGAGATGCCGTGGCTCCTGGCCACGAGCGCCCGGGAAGGGGAGGACCGCATCTCCTTTGCGGACGCCCGGGCTCACCTCGCAGGCAACGGCCGGCCGGCGCTCGTGGTCTTCGGCACGGGCTGGGGGCTGGCCCCGGAAGCCGTGGCCGCCTGCCAGGCGGTCCTCGAGCCCGTGCGGGGAGCCCGGGAGTACAACCACCTTTCGGTGCGCTGCGCTGCCGCCATCGTGGTGGACCGCCTCCTGGGGCGAGAGTAGGCGCGGCGCCCCCCGGAGAGGGGGCGCGAGAGAAGTCCCAACCGTTGGGCCGGAACGCCCAGACGACGAGACATGACGGGACACCCGTTCTTTTACGGAGCAAGGAGAACCCCATGAACACCCTGGACCTGATCGAACGCGAGAACATGCGCATGGACATCCCCTACCTGCGGTCGGGGGACAAGCTGCGCATCCACTACAAGATCAAGGAAGGCGACAAGGTGCGCACCCAGATCTTCGAGGGGGTGCTCATCGGCCAGCACCGGGGCGGGGCGCGGGCCTCGATCACGGTGCGCAAGGTGAGCTTCGGGGTGGGGGTGGAGCGGGTGTTCCCCCTCCACAGCCCGCGGATCGAGAAGATCGAGATCGTCGCCCACAGCCGGGTGCGCCGGGCCAAGCTCTACTACCTGCGCAACCTGCGGGGCAAGGCCGCCCGCCTCAAGGAACTGCGCCTCGACTGAGAGCCTGTGAAAGAATCGTCGCGAGCAGACCGGAGTGCGAGGCGCGCGTGAGCGAACGACGAGACATATCGTGTAGATAGGCGAGGAGTGAGCGAGTGCGCAACGAAGCAATCCGGTCGCGCAGCAGATTGTTTCACAGGCTCTGAGCGCATGGGCCGGCCCGCCCGCCATACCGGGCTGCCGGCCCGGTGTCTGGGGCTTCCCGACCG
>JBFLZB010000119.1 GCA_040756475.1 Thermodesulfobacteriota bacterium | reverse complement strand
GGCGGGGTGGATTCATTTTTCGATTTCGAGGGGGGGCCCGTCTGCTTTGCGCCCGACCGAGGCTGAGGTAGCTCCTGCCCGCCGCCCGGCCGGGGAGGGAGTTCGGGGTGGCCCTTTTGCCACGCGAAGCGGCGGACGAGTGGACGCCCTGCCACGGACACGGGCCCCGCCGTGGAGGGGGCTTCTGTGAAATATCCGCGCCGGATCTGGGTTTGACTTCGCTTGGCGGAGAAGTGGGCGACCTTGGCACAGGGCTTGCTTCCCCTGGCGCGGACCCAGTTGGCTTCGACGGCACCGGCGCAGGAGATCCCATGCCCTTTCAGCATACCTTGAAGTTTCCCGTCACCCTCTCGGGGGTTGGGCTGCACACCGGCGAGACGGTAACCCTGCGCCTGCTCCCGGCCCCCTCCGGGGGCGGTGTGTGCTTTCGGCGGGTGGACCTCTCGCCGGCGGTGGAGATCCCGGCCCGGAGCCAGTACGTGGTGGAGACGACGCTGGCCACGGTGCTGGGCCGCGACGGCGTCCAGATTTCCACCGTGGAGCACTGCCTGGCGGCGCTGGCGGCGCTGGGCGTGGACAACTGCACCGTGGAGGTGGACGGACCGGAGCTGCCGATCCTCGACGGGAGCGCGACCGCCTACGCCGAGGCGATCCTGCGCGTGGGGCTTCGCCGGCAGAGGAGCGTGCGCCGGGCGCTGCGGGTGGAAAAGCCCATCCGGGTGGAGAGCGGTGAGAAGTTCTGCATCCTGCGGCCCGCCGACACCTTTCGCGTCACCTACACCATCGACTTCGAAGGGCGGTTTCCCGGAGCCCAGCACTACTACCTGGACGTGGGGGCCCGCACCTTCGCCGAAGAGCTGGCCCCGGCCCGCACCTTCGGCTTTCTGGCGGAGGTCACGTACCTGCGGTCCGTCGGCAAGGCGCGGGGCGGATCCCTGGAGAACGCGGTGGTCCTGGACGACGGCAAGGTGCTCAATCCCGAGGGGCTTCGGATGCCCGACGAGATGGTACGGCACAAGATCCTCGACGCCGTGGGAGACCTGGCCCTGGCGGGGATGCCGATTCATGGACACCTGATCGTCCACAAGGGAGGGCACGCCCTCCACGACGCCTTGGTGAAGGCGCTCTTGGCCCGGCCGGATGCGTGGTCCGTGGTGGAGCACGCAGCCGGCTCCCCCCGCCAGGAGCGGCAGCCCGCGGCCCCGAGCCCCCTGGTTCCCGCCCACGCCTGAAACCTCCCGCCCCCGGCAGCCGGGAAGGGGGCGCGACGAACGCGGCCTCCTGCCGCAAGCGTCGGACCGATCCCGAAAGGTCCCGGGCTTGCGCGCCCCCGCACCGCTCTTCTAGAATGCGGCCTTTCCCCGGGCGGCCCGAGCCGCCTCGCGCTCTCCACCGGGACGGCCCATGGGACTGCGGCGTACCCTCGCCCTTGCCTTCGCCCTCTTCTTCCTACTGTTCGCTGCGCCCGGCGAGGGCCGCTCCCGCCAGGCCTCCATCGAGGGGGTGAACCTGCGGCGCGGCCACCAGTCGGACCTCCTGGTCGACTTTCGGGTGGAGGGAATCCGCACCCGGCGCGTGCTCGAGACCCTCGACAGCGGCCTGCCCGTGCGCTTTACGTACTGGGTTCGGGTGGTGCGCCCCCGGGACGTGCTGCGCGACGAGGTCGTGGCCGAGGTGCAGCTCGTGCGGGTCCTGGAAAAGGACAACCTCAAGAACCGGTTTCGCGTGGTCTCCGAGGAGGGCGGTGAGGGGGAGGACGTGGGCACCCTCGACGCCGCGCTCCAGACGATGGCCCGGGTGGAGGGGGTGAGCGTGCTGCCCCTGGAGGTGCTGGGGAGCCGGGGCCCCCTGGTCCTGCGGATCAAGGCCCAGCTCCAGAAGTTCCGGCTGCCGTTCCACCTGCACTACCTCTTCGCCTTCGTCTCCTACTGGGACGTGGAGACCCCCTGGACCGACGTGCCCCTGCCCGCGTCTCCCAACCTCGTGCCATGAAGGGTGTGGCGAAGGCCGGCAGGTTGCTTCGCCGGGGTCCCGTGCTCCTCACGGGGCTCTTCGTCCTGTGGGTCGGGCTCACGCTGACCCAGTGGCGGCTCTTCGGCCAGATGCAGGGAGGGCGGCTCCTCGAGGCCCTGGCGGTCTTCGGGCTGGTCAACCTCAACATCCTGCTCCTGCTGCTGCTGCTCTTCCTCACCCTGCGCAACCTGGCCAAGCTCGCCTTCGAGCGGCGCAGGGGGGTCTTGGGGGCCAAGCTCAAGACCAAGCTCGTGCTGGCCTTCCTGGCCATGACCGTCATCCCCACGGCGCTCCTGTACCTTACCAGCGCCGGCTTCCTCGCCCGCAGCATCGACAGCTGGTTCAGCAGCCGGGTGGAGGGGGCGCTGCGCCAGGCCCTGGAGGTGGCCCGCGCCTACTATGGGGTGGAAGAGGAACGTGTCCTCCACTACGCCCGCCAACTGGCGGAGGCGCTTCCCCGGGAAGGGCTGCCGGGCGATCTGGCCGGCATGGAGTCGCTGCTCCTCTCCCGTGCGGTGGAGGATCAGTTGGGCGCCGTCACGGTCATCTCGGCCTCCGGCGAGGTCTTGAGCGTGGTGGCCAACCCCCACTTCCCCCTTCCGGATCTGGCCGGCGCCGAGTCCCCGGAGGTGCGCCAGGCCCTGGCAGGGCGGGAGGCGGCGGGCCTGGGCCGGTTTTCTTCGGGCGACTTCCTCCGGGGCGCGGCCCCGATCTGGGATGGGGCCGGCGGCACCGTATGGGGCGCGGTGGTGGTGGATGGGTACATGCCGGGACGCACCCTGGACCGGCTCGAGGAGATCACCGCCGGGTTCGAGGAGTACCGGCAGCTCGAAGTCCTCAAGGCGCCGATCAAGGCCAGCTACATCCTGCCCCTGCTCCTGGTGGCCCTCCTGATCGTCTTTGCGGCCACCTGGTTCGGCTTCTACCTGGCGCGGGGGATTACGGGGCCGATCCAGGCGCTGGCCGAGGCCACCCAGCGGGTGGCCGGGGGCGACCTGGACTTTCAGCTGGACGTGGCGAGCGGCGACGAGGTGGGTACCCTGGTGGACTCCTTCAACCGGATGACCCGGGACCTGCGGGCGAGCAAGGCCCAGGTCGAAGACGCCCAGGCGACCCTGCACCGTGCCAACGAGGAGCTGGAGGGGCGGCGCCGGTACATGGAGACCGTGCTCGGCCGGGTGGCGGCGGGCGTGCTGAGCGCCGACCGCAACGGCGTCGTCACCACCCTGAACGCGGCGGCCCGGGAGATGCTCGGCGTGGGGGAGGAGGTCCTGGGGCGCCCCTACCGGGAGGCCCTGGAGCCCGCCGTCGAGGCGGTGGTGACCGGCCTCCTGCGCGAGCTCGGCTCTTCGCGCCAGGACGCGATGCAGCGCCAGGTGTCGGCGGAGCTGGGCGGACAACGGCGCTCGCTCCTCATCCACCTGACCCGGCTGCGCGACGAGGGGGGCGAGCTCCTGGGCACGGTAGCCGTGTTCGACGACCTTACCGAGCTCGTGCGGGCCCAGCGGGCCCAGGCCTGGCAGGAGGTGGCGCGGCGCATCGCCCATGAGATCAAGAACCCGCTCACCCCCATCCAGCTCTCGGCCCAACGGCTGCGCCGGCGCTACGCGGAGCTCCTGGAGTCCGCCGACGGGGAGGTGCTGGACCAGGCCACCCGCACCATCGTGGCCCAGGTGGATGGCCTCAAGAAGCTCGTGGACGAGTTCAGCCGGTTTGCCAAGATGCCCGAGTCCCGGCCGGTTCCCGCCGACGTGAACCGCCTGGTGGAGGAGGTGGCGGGGCTCTATCGCCCTGCCCACGGGCAGATTCAATTCGACGTGCGCCTGGCGCCCCAGCTGCCGATCCTCGAGGCCGACCCGGAACAGCTCAAGCGGGCGCTGGTGAACCTGCTCGACAACGCCGTGGCTGCCCTGGAGGGGACCGAGCACGGGCGCATCGAGGTGCTGACCGGCTTCGAGCCCGCGCGCCAGGTGGTCCAGGTGGTGGTGGCCGACAACGGTCCGGGCCTCGATCCCCAGGCGCGGGAGCGGCTCTTCGAGCCCTATTTCTCCACCAAGAAGGGTGGCACGGGACTGGGGCTCGCCATCGTCAAGAGCATCGTGGCCGACCACCGCGGGTACGTGCGGGCCGTGGACAACCACCCGCAGGGCACGCGGTTCGTGCTCGAGCTTCCCCTTCCGGGAGTCAACCCATGAGCCGGCGCATCCTGGTGGTGGACGACGAGTCGAGCATCCGCGAGAGCCTCAGGGGGATCCTGGGGGACGAGGGGTACGAGGTGGCCACGGCCGCCTCCGGCGAGGAGGGGCTTTCCGCGGTGGAGGCGGAGGACCCGGACCTGGTGCTCCTCGACGTTTGGCTGCCCGGCAAGGATGGGGTGGACACCCTCCAGGCGCTCAAGCACACGCACCCGGAGCTGCCGGTCATCATGATGTCGGGTCACGGCACCATCGAGACCGCGGTGCGGTGCGCCAAGCTGGGCGCCTACGACTTCTTCGAGAAGCCCCTGAACCTCGACAAGGTCCTCCTGGGGATCGGAAACGCCCTGCGCACCAGCCGTCTGGCCCAGGAGAACCGCTACCTGCGTGCCCAGTCCGTGCGCACCCACGTCATGGTGGGGTCGAGCCCCGCCCTGGAGGAGCTGCGCGAGCAGATCCGGATCGTGGCAGCCACCCGAGCCTCGGTGCTCATCACGGGAGAAAACGGAACCGGCAAGGAGCTCGTGGCCCGCGCGGTCCACGCCGGGAGCCGCCGCCGGGACGGGCCCTTCGTGGAAGTCAACTGTGCCGCCATCCCCGAGGACCTCATCGAGAGCGAGCTCTTTGGCCACGAGAAGGGCGCCTTCACCGGGGCCGCCGCGCGCCGGCGGGGGAAGTTCGACCTGGCGGACGGCGGCACCCTCTTCCTCGACGAAATCGGGGACATGAGCCTCAAGACCCAGGCCAAGATCCTGCGGGTGCTCCAGGAGATGCGGTTCGAGCGCGTGGGCGGGGGGCGAACCCACGAGGTGGACGTGCGGGTGATCGCCGCCACCAACAAGGACCTGGAGGAGGAGATTCGGCAGGGCCGGTTCCGGGAGGACCTCTACTTTCGGCTCAACGTCATCCCGTTCCACGTGCCTCCCTTGCGGGAGCGGCGCGACGACATCCCGGCCCTCGTGTCCCACTTCATCGGGCAATTTTGCGCCGAGGAAGGACGCGACCCGGTGGAGATCGAGCCTGCGGCCCTGGACCTCCTGGAGCAGTATCCCTGGCCGGGCAACGTGCGGGAGCTCAAGAACCTCACCGAGCGCATGGTGATCCTGTGCCGGGGGGACCGGATCTCCGCCAGGGATGTCCCCCCGGCAGTCCGGGCCGCGAGCGGCGGCGCCGCGGCTGCGGGGCCGGCCGAGGAGGGGCTCGGCCTGCGGGAGGCCCGGCGCACCTTCGAGCGCCGGTACATCCTGGGGCACCTGGAGGAGACCGGCTGGAACGTGCCCCACACGGCCGAGCGGATCGGCCTGGACAAGTCGAGCCTGTACAAGAAACTCAAGGAGCTCGACATCGAGCTCCCGTCGGGATAGCTGCGGGCCCCCGGGCCGAACCCCTTGCCGTGGTCAAGTCTTCCGGTCCCCGGCCGATCAGTCCGGGGATACCACTGCTGCGTGCCCGAGAGGGTTTCTTGGACGACTCCTGTTCCGGCCTGTCCCGGCCCCTGCGCGAACTGGCCAGCCGCCTGGCTTCGGCCGACGATCTCCACTCGGGGGTCGAGGCGGCCGCGTGGGCCTGCCTCGATACCTTCCCGTTCTACCGCGCGTCCCTTGCGCTGCCCGGGCGCCGGTTGGGGCATTGCTACGTGGCTGCCTCGTGGGCGCAACAGCCCGAGGAGGAGCTGGACGGGTATGATTTTTCCCTGAGGGGGCACCCCTTGGAGAAGGTCGCCCGAGACGGGGTCGTGGTGGTGCGGGCCGAGCCCCTGGGCGACCACGCCGACCCGGTGCTCGCGCGGCTGTTCCGGGGCGAGGGCAAGGCGGAGGAGCTGGGGGTCCCCCTGGAGCTGGAGGGGCGGCGGGGGCTGCTCATCTTCGCGAGCCGGGAGAAGGGAAGCTTTGGTCCCACCGCGCAGGCGCTGGCGATGGACGTGGGTCGGCTGCTCGCTTTGTGGGTGCGCCCCTGGGCGGGGCCCGACGCGCCCCACGTCCTCAAGGACCAGTACGAAGGACTCCTGGAGGGCTCCCTGGACGGGATCGCCGTACTCCAGGGAGGCCGCGTGGTGTACGCCAACGGCTCCTTCGGGGAGATCTTCGGCCTGGCGGAGCCGTCTCAGACGCCGCTTGCCGGCCTGCTCGCGCCCGCATCGCGCACCGCATTCGAGCGGGCGGTGGAGAGCCTGCGCCGGCGCTCGCGGCTGCTTCCCCGCCTGGAGGTAGAGGCCCGAAACGCCGCGGGAGACACGCTCCACCTGGACCTGGGTTTGCAGCGGATTCTCTACCGGGGAGAGCCGGCCCTGCTCGTCCAGGTACACAACGCCACCGAGCGCGCCGAGCGGGAGCTCCAGGTGCGCGCGGCCCACGAGCGCCTCGATGCCCTGCTCCAGACCCTGGCCCACGACATCCGGGGCCCCCTCACCAACGTGGTGGGCTTCTCGGAGCTCCTGCTCGAGCGGCAGCAAACCCTCGGCGCCACCCAGACGGGGGAGATGTTGGGAGTCATTTCCCGGGCCGGGCGCAGCATCAAGGACCTGGTGGAGGGGTTGCTGGAGTACAGCGCGCTGGGACACGCCCAGGCTCCCCTCGAAGAGGTTCCCCTGGGCCCCCTCCTGGCGGTGGTGGAGCGGGAGCTCGAAGGGACCCTGACCCGCACCGGAGGCCGCCTGGAATACGACGGCCTGCCGGAGGCCGTGGGGGGCAGAGCGGTGGAGCTCGCGCGGGTCTTTCGCAACCTGCTGGAGAACGGCCTGCGGTACGCGAGGCCCGGCGAGACCCCTCGGGTGCGGTTGGGGTGCCGGGGTGAGGAGCAGGGATACTTCGTGTTTTGCGTGGAGGACAACGGTGTGGGCCTGGAGCCCGGAGAGGCCCGGAAGGTCTTTACGCTCTTCCACCGGGGCGAGGGGGGTGGTGCGGGAGTCGGGCTCGCCATCGTGGAGCGGATCGTCCGGGGACACGGGGGGCGCGTGTGGGCCGAGGGCGAGCCGGGAAGCGGCAGCCGGTTCTACGTGACGCTTCCCAAGCCCGCTGCGTCCGAGGCGTAGTGGCGTCCGAGGAGTTCCTCCAGCTCGGGGTCCGCGCCCTCGCGCCGGATCCCCGCCACGCTGCCCCACCGCGTGGGCCGACTGTGCACCACCCGGCCCCCCAGCCCGAGCACCGCCTGGCCCGACACCAACTGGAACCGGATCGTTTCTCCCGGGTCGGCGCAGACCCCCTGCAAAGCCACCCCGCGCCGTTGCCGAGAGGTCCCGCGTCTTCCTGCCCCGGTTGCCCCCGGGGGTGGGGAGACGGTACCATTTTGCCTCGGTGGGCGCCCCCGCTCGGGCCGGAGGTACGGGTTGGATCGCTGGAGGAGTGTCGGCCGGATTGCTGCCTGTGCTGCGGCGCTGTTCGGGAGCGCGTCCGCCGGGGCCGAGGAGTTTCGCCGGGGGCCGGTGGTGATTCCTCTGCCCCCGCCGCCCGCCCTGGAGCGGCCCCTGGGGTTCGCGCCCTGGGGCGACGTGCGCGCGGCGCGGTGGCCCGAGGGATTTGAAGCGGGCCTCGGCGCCGCCCTGGAGCGGGAGGGGGGCGTGCTCCTGGTCGGGCGGACCGACCCGGTGGGCCCCGGGGCGCTCAACGATTCCCTGGGGCTCCAGTATGCGGTGAGGGCAGCCGCGCTCCTGGCAGCCGGCACTTCGCGGGAAACCTGGCGCTTCGCGTGCGCCTCGGCAGGGGAGGATGCCTCCGGCCCCCCGGGGGTGACGGCGTTTGCCTGGGCGCCGCCGCCGGCTGTGGCCCGGAGCCCCTCGCCGGTGCTCGTGCTCGATCCGGCGCCGCAGCTGCCCAGGGGGGCCTGGCTGTGGTCCCTCTGGCGCGAGGGGGGCCAAGCCTCCCTGTGGTCCCTCGCCGCAGGGGAGGGCGAGCAGATCTGGGGTCCCGGGCCCGGCTCCCGCCAGGTCTTCGTGCCCCTGCCGGGAAGGGCCGAGGAAGCGGCCGTGGGGGCCCAGTACGCGGGCACGGGGTCGGCCGTGGTGACGGTGCGGCCCGCGCCCGCCCGGGAGGAGGCAGGCCTGGGCCTCGCCGTGGCGGAGGTGGAGGATTGGTGGGCGCGGCTGCGGCCGACGGTTCCCCAGGGTTTTTCCGGGGTGCACGTGTGGGCGGGAGGGGTGCCGTACCCGGTGGCGCTCCGGGCCGGCGGCGCGGCGGATGTGAGGGTGGCGCTCCTGCCCGGGGAGAACCGGGCCTACCTCCAGGCGCTGGATGCCCGGGGGCGCGTGGCGGTGGGGCCCGCGGTGGCGGTGCCCACGGTGCGGGGCGAGCCCCCGGTGCGCCTGACGGTGCTGGTGTGGGAGGGCGACGGGGTGGATCTGGACCTCCATGCCTGGGCGGGCCCGGCCCATACCCACCCCCAGGATCCGGATGCGGCCTTCTCCGCCCGGGCGGCCCCCGGCACCCGCCTGCTCTTCGACGGCGACGGGGCAGGGCGGGCCTCGGCCCTGGCGTCCTGGGCGCAGGAAGAGGAGGAGTTGGAGGTCTGGTGCTACAGCGATCTCTCCGGGGGCGGGGCTCGGGCCTGGGTCTACCGGATCGACCGGCCCGAAGACCGGCTGGAGCTCCGGCGCACCCTCCATGGTCCCCGGCGGATGTCGACAAACCCCCTGGAAGCCCGCTGGCCGTTGCCCGGCTCCTGGGCCCCGTGACGGGAGTGGAGGGCGGATGCTGAGACGAACGTCCACCGTGCTGGCGCTGCTGCTGGCCCTGGCCGGGGGAGTGCCCGGGGGGGGAAGTGCCCAGGACGCGGCTCCCGAGGCCCTGAGCGACTACGAAGCCCGGCTCGAGGAGATCGCGCGGGAAGTGGCGGCGATCCGCGCGGAGCTGGAGGTCCTGGTGGCCGAGGTGGTGGAGGGGGAATCGGGGCGCGCGTTCGTCTTTCTGGAGCGCCCCGGGGCGGAGTGGAAGCGCAGCGGGGTGACCTTGACCCTCAACGGCCAGCGTGTGTTCTCCCGGCCCTTCACGCCCGCGGAGCTCGACGTGCTGGAGCGCGGCCTGCCCCTGGAACTCGGGCAGTGGCGGCTGCTGGCGGGCGAGCACCGGTTGGCCCTGGGGCGCCTGGGGCAGGACGCCCCCGAGGCGACCACCCTCACCCTCTCCCGGGGAGCCACCGCGGCCTGGGTCGCCGTGCCCGGAGACAACGGCGTCGCATGGCGCGCCGAGTAGCCCTGGCCCTGGCCCTGGCCCTGACTGCGACCGGATCCCCGGGGGCCGCTTCCCAGCCGGGGCTCCTGGAGCGGGCGGGGTTCGCGGAGGCCCTGCTGGGACGGTGGGAACGCGCCCTGTCGCGCCTGCACGGAGCGGACCGGGCCTCGACGTACTTTCGCGCTTCGGCCCTCCTGGCCCTGGGCATGCCGGAGCAGGCCCTGGGAGTCCTTCGGGAGCTCAGCACCACCCCCGGCGCGTTCTCTGGCCCGGCCCTGGAACTGGCGGTGACCCGGCTCTTCGATGCCGGCGACCACGCGCAGGTGGTGGCCTGGGCCGACACTTCCTTGGCCGACCGGTTCCAGGATCCCCACGCCCTGCGCTACGCCGTGGGCCAGAGCCGGTATCTCCTGGGCGATGCGGCCGGGGCCCGGCAGGACCTGGAGCGGGTCGAGCGGGGGGGCCGCAGGCCCTATGCCCTCCATACCCTGGCCCTCATCCACTTTCAGGAGGGGCGGCTGCGGGATGCCGTGGATCTCCTGGGAACGGCCATCGAAGCGGCCGGGGTCGAGCCGGGGGGCGCTCTCGGGGCGGCCCTGGCAGATCGGCTGCGCCTGACGCGGGGCAGGGTGCTCTACCAGGCCGCGGTGGGGTTGCCCGAGCTGGCGGCGCAGGAGCGAGGGCGCCTGTTTTCCCTCGCCCGGGAGCAGTTCGGGCAGGTGAAGCCCGGGTCTCCCGAGTACGCGGGGGCGCTGCGGGGGATCGGGTGGTGCAGCGCCGAGATGGGAGATTCCGCCAGGGCGCTGGGGGCGTTCGAGGCTGCCGGCGCCCTCGACCCGAGGGGGCGCCACGAGGACCTCTGGGCCCAGGGCCGCGTATACCAGCGGCTCGGGTTTCACGACGAGGCCGCGCGCTTCTACGGCGAGGCCCGGGAGGCGGCCTTCGGGGAGGCGAAGGCCCCGGGGGGGGACGCGCCGGGGAGCGCCGTCCCGGACGCGCGCAGGTGGGCGGACCTGGGCCGGCGGGCCGTCCAGGTGAGACAACGGGCCGAGGGGCTGGCCGTGACCGCGGCCGAGGTGGAGGCGGCTCTCGGTGCGCGAGACCACCGCCTCGAACGGGTCGCCGGAGTCCTCGGCGAGAGGCGCGCCGTGGCTCGTGCGCGGCTCGGAGAGCTGGAGGAGCTGGCCGCCCGGCTGGCCCAGTACATGGACGAGGTACCTGCACACGCGCTCTTTCCCCCGGCCGCGCGGCCGCGGCTGCATGTGGTCTCCTCCCGGCAGGAGGAGCTGGCCCTCCAGATCGCCCGCACCGAGGCCACGTTCTCGGTCCTGGGGGGGAGCGAGCTCTGGGACGGGGCTTCCCCCGCGCTCCAGTCTCGGGGAAGGGCGCTCTGGGGGCGGCTCGGGGCCGCGGGAGATCGGCTGGCGCAGGCCCAGCTCGCCTTCCTGGAGACGCTCAAGGGGCGGGTGTCGGAGCGCGAAGCTGAGCTCAGTGGGGCCATCTCGAGTCTCGGTTCCGCCACCCGGGGGCTCGCGGAGCCGGCGGCGGAGCTGGAGCGCCGGCTTGCGTTGGCCCTGGCCGGCCAGGAAGTGGACCGCGCCCGGCTGGCACCCCTGCGCACCCGCCTGGACGACGTGACCCGGAGGCTGCGAGGGATCGAGGCGGACGCCGAGACCCGCAGGCGCCGGGCCGGCACGGCGGCAGCGGCCCGGGAGGCCGAGAGGCTGCGCCTGCGGGCCGACGCCATCGCGCTGGACGAGGCCCAGGCCCTCCACCTGTGGCGCGAGGAGCGGGCAGGCCCCAGGGGAGGCGTGCGACCATGACACCCCTGCCCTGGGCCGCCCTCCTGGCCCTCTGGGTCGCCGCGTGCGCGGGTCCGCCCCTGCAACCGCAGCACCCACCGGCCGCGTCGGGACGGCCCGGGGACCGGACGCCGCCGCCTGCGGCTTCCCCGGCTCCGGTATCGGTGGACGAGGCCTCCAAGCGGGCCGCCCAGCGGCTCGAGGAGCTGCGCCGGCGCGAGCCCGTTGCTTCCGTCTCCCCCCTGCCGGAGCAGGACGAGATCCGGAAGCGGTACGAGGCGCTCCTCCAGCGCCCGGGGACTCCCGAGGAGCGAAAACCCGAGCTCCTCCTGCGCCTGGCGGAAATCGACTACCGGGAGGAGGAGGCGGCCATGCGCGCCGCCTATGAAGCGGGAGAAGGCGACGCCGTGCCGCCGGGGGACCGGTACCCGAGGGCCGTGGCGCGCTTCCGGGAGCTCGTCGACCGGTTTCCCTCGGCCCCCCAGGCCTTGCCCGCTTTCTACAACCTCGGCTACCTCTACGCCGAAGAGGGGGACGGAGAGCTCTCCACGTGGGCGTACGGCGAGGTGCTGGCCCGCGACCCCCAAAGCCCCTACGCCGACGAGATCCACATGCGCCTGGCCGAGGCCGCCTTCGACGCCGGCCGGGTGGAGGAGGCGATTCCCCACTACACGGCGGTGGTGCGGGGCGCCAAGCCCGAGTATGCGGACAAGGCCTTGTACAAGCTGGGCTGGTGCTTGTTCAACCTGGAGGATTACTCCGGTGCGGTGGACTCGTTTTCCCGCGTGCTGGGCCGAGGGGAGGCGAGCCCCGAGGATCTGCGGCGCGAGACCCTCGTGATCCTGGCCAAGGCGCTCCTGGAGTGGGGCGGGCTGGGGCCGCTTTCGTCCTACCTGGCGAGCCGCCCCGAGGCGGCCCCGTACGGTGCGACGCTGCACCGGCTCCTGGGAGAGCTCTACGCCGACTCGAGCCGATACCGGGAGGCCGTGGCCGTCTACGCCGCGGGAGTCGAGGCCTACCCGGGGGCGCCGGAGTGCCTGGCCCTGGAGCGGGGCATCCTCTCGGCCCTGCTCATCGCCCGCGACGCCGAGGGCGCCAACGAGCGCCGGGTCCTGTGGGCGGACCGCTACGGGCCGGGTACCGAGTGGGACCGGCTCCACGGCGCCGGTCCGCTGGGGGCCGAGCGGGACGCGTTCCTGGAAGAGGGGCTGCGGCTGGCGGCCTTGCACTACCACGGCCGCGCCCAACGGGGCCAGGGGGGGCTGGAGCGGGCGCTCTCCCTGTACGGGCGGTACCTGGAGCTCTTCGGCGCCTCCACCGAGGCGGGCTACGAGCTGGCCTACGCCTACGCCCAGGCGTTTCGGGAGGCGGGGCGTCTTTCCGAGGCGGCGGCCCAGTACCGCCGGGTGGCGGCCCATCCGGCCCTGGCCACCCACCGGGAGGAGGCGAGCTACCGGCGCATCCGGGTGCTGGAGACCCTGTATGCCGAGGATGCCGGGTACCTGGAAGAGCTGATCGGGGCACACGAGGAGTACGTGGCGCGAAATCCCGCCTCTGCCCTGGTTCCGGAGATCCTCTTCTCGGCCGGCGAGATCCTCTTCGGCGCCGAGCTCTTTGCGCGAGCCCGTGGCCAGTTCCAGCGGGTGGCCGACGCCGCCCCCGGAGCACCCCTGGGACCGCGGGCCTGGGAGCGCATCGGCCGGTGCCGGTTTCGCGAGGGCGACTACGCCCGGTCCGAGGAAGCCCTGCGCCGGGCCCTGGCCGAAGGCCTGGAGGAAGCGCTCGTGGCGGACGCGCGGCAGCTCCTCTCCTTTGCCGTCTTCCGGCAGGGCGAAGGACGGGAGGAGGCCCAGGACCGGGAGGGGGCCATCGGGCACTTCGGGCGCCTGGCCGACGAGCTCCCCGAGGAGGACGCCGCCCAGGTGGCCCTGTACCGGGTGGCCGAGAACCTGCGGGCCCTGGGGCGCGACGGCGACGCCGCCCGGGTCTACGACCGGCTGGCGCGGCGGTACCGGGGCTCGGAGTACGCCGAGAGCGCCCTGGGGCTCTCCGCCCAGATCTTCGCGTCCCTGGGAGAGTGGGAGGACGCCGCCCGGGGCTTCGAAGCCCTGTACCGGACCGACCCGGACGGGGCCGGCGCCCCGGACGCGCTCTTCCGCGCGGCCCGGGCCCTGGAGCGCGCCAACCGCCGGGACGGGGCGGTCCGGCTCTTTGGCGAGCTGGCCCGGAGATTTCCGGAGGACCCGCGCCGGGCGGAGGCGCTCTTCCGGCAGGGAGAGCTCCTGCGGGTCGCCGGGCAGGAGGAGGATGCGGCCGCGCGCTACCGGGAGGCCTGGGAGGCGCAGGGGCAGGGGCCGGGGGATGGCGAGGCGTTTCGGGCCCGGGGGGCCCTGGCCCTGGGGCGACTGGCCCTGGACCGGTTTCGGGGGGTGGCCCTGGAGGGCGACCTGGCCCAGGCGCTGGAGCGCAAGGAGCGGTTCCTCACGGAGGCGCTCGAGCACCTGGCGCGCGCGGCGAGCCTGCCTTACGCCGAGACCCTGACCGAGGCGCTCTTCCGGGCGGGGGAGTCCTTCGAGCACCTGAAGGATGCTCTGCTCGCCTCGGAACGTCCGGGGGAGCTCACCGACGAGGAGGCCCAGGAGTACGAGTTCCTCTTGGAGGAGAAGGCCTTTCCCCTGGAGGAGCGCGCCGTGGCGTACTACCGCAACGGGGTGGCGGCGGCCCGGGACGCCCAGGTGCACACCCCGTGGGTCGACCGGATGTTCGAGCGCCTGGAGACCCTGGTGCCTTGGGCCTTTCAGCGCACCGAGGAGCCGGCCGCGGCGTGGAGCATCCGGCCGCCGCCGCTGCCGGCACAGGAGGCGGGGCTGTGAAGATCGCGTGGCTTGCCGTGCTGCTCCTGGGGCTGGCGGGGGGGGGGGGGGGGCCCCCC
>JBFLZB010000118.1 GCA_040756475.1 Thermodesulfobacteriota bacterium | reverse complement strand
CCGGCCACAAGCACGTCGCAGGGAGCGCGCCGGGCCGCCGCCTCGGCCACGGAACCCAGCAAGAGGTGGCGCAGGGGGCCACGGCCCCGGCTCCCCACGGCCAGGAGGTCCGCCGAGAGCTCCCGGGCCGTCGCCAGGAGGACCTCCCGGGGGCGCCCCGGCTCGACCCGGACCGCCATCTCCGCTCTGCCCTCCCACTCCCGGGCCCACGCCCGAGCCCACTCCCGCACCCGGGGTTCCAGCTCCTGGGCCGCCGCCGAGACCTCGCCGGTGGCGGGCAGGCCCAGGGTGTCGAGCACGTGGCACGCCGTAACCTGCGACCCGGGTTCGGCCAGGCATAGCGCTTTGGCCAGGGCGCGGCCCGACGCCTCGGAGAAGTCCACCCCCACCACCAGCCGGCGGTACCCGGAAGGCGGCGGGCGACGCACCACCAGCACCGGCACGGGGCTCCGCCGGATCACCCGCTCCGCCGTGGAACCTAGGAGGCGGTCGGGGGGCGGGCCCCCCACCACGACGAGCTGCGCCCCCCGGTCCCGGGCGGCCCGGACGATCTTGGCCGAAGCCTTCCCTTCGGCCACGTCCCCCCGAACCGGGTACGCGGTGAGCTCCGGCGCCCCGAGCAGCCGGTCCAGCCCCTCCCGCGCCTCACGGCGCGCCTGCCCCACCCAGCGGCGCAGCACCGGGAGCAGCGTCCCCGAATCCTCTTCCCCCGAGAGGGCCTCCACCACGTGGAGGACGAAGCACGCCCCCCCCAGCCGGGCCGCCAGGCGGCCGCCCGCCTCTGCGACGGCCGGGGAGATCTCCGTCAGGTCCACCGCGGCGACCACGGCGACGTCAGGTTGGGGCGAAGTCGTTTGCACGTTGCACGTTGTATGTTGCGGGTTGCTCGTTGCAGGCGGTGCGCCGTTCATCCGACCCCCGCCCCCTGACCCCCGACTCCCCGTCACCTCGTCAGGATCTCCAGGATCTCCCGGTAGCGGCGCGAGGTCTCAGCCACCACGTCGTCGGGCAGGGCGGGACCGGGGGCCTTCTTGTTCCAGCGAAGGGTGTTCAGGTAGTCGCGCACGTACTGCTTGTCCAAGCTCTCCTGGCCCTGCCCCACCCGGTAGCTCGCGGCGGGCCAGAAGCGCGACGAGTCCGGGGTGAGCACCTCGTCGATGAGGATCAGCGCGCCGTCCAGGAGTCCGAACTCCATCTTCGTGTCGGCGATGAGGATGCCCCGGGCCGCGGCCTCCTCGGCGCCGCGACGGTACACCGCGAGCGAGAGCTCCCGAACCCGGCGGGCCAGGTCGCGCCCGATGAGCTCCTCTGCCTTCTCGAAGGGGATGTTCTCGTCGTGGTCTCCGAGCTCCGCTTTGGTGGAGGGGGTGAAGAGGGGCTCGGGCAGGCGGTCGGACTCCCGCAGGCCCGGGGGAAGGGGGATGCCGCACACGGTGCCGGAAGCCTGGTACTCCTGCCATCCCGACCCCGCCAGGTAGCCCCGGACGATGCACTCCACCGGCAGCGGCTTGGCCTTGCGCGCGAGCATGCTCCGCCCCCGCAGGACCTCGGCGTGGGGCCGCGTCTCGGGGGGAAAGTCGTCCAGGTCCACGGAGAGGAGGTGGTTGGGAACCAGGTCTCGGGTGCGCCCGAACCAGTGGGCCGAGAGGCGGGTGAGCACCTCCCCCTTGCCCGGGATCGGGGTGGGCAGCACCACGTCGAAGGCCGAGAGGCGGTCGCTCGTGACGATGAGGAGCTCGCTGCCCAGGTCGTAGATGTCGCGCACCTTGCCGCGGCTCACCCGCCGCAGGCCGGAGAGCTCGGTCTCGAAAACGGGCTTCGGGGCGGTCATGGGTTCCTCCGTTCTTCGTTTCTTCTCTCGGTCAGTCGAAGATCTCCAGCACCTCGTACTGCATCGTGCGGCCGGGCGCCTTCACCACGACCTCTTCTCCGGTTTCCTTGCCGAGCATGGCCCGGCCCAGGGGGGACGAGATGGAGATGCGGCCCTGGTCCACGTCGGACTCGTGGGGCCCGACGATGTGGTAGACCTTCTCCTCCCCGGTCTCCACGTCCTCCAGGCGCACCCAGGCGCCGAAGACCACCCGTTCTTTGGGGCCGGGGCTCACGTCGACGATCTCCGAGCTCGCCAGGCGCGTCTCCAGGTCGCGGATCTTGGCCTCGATCCACCCCTGTTTCTCCCGGGCCGCGTGGTACTCGGCGTTTTCCGAGATGTCGCCGTGGGATCGGGCGGCCTGGATCTCCTTGATGATCTGCACCCGGTCCTCCCGCTTGAGCTTCTCCAGCTCCTCCCGGATGCGCGCATACCCGTCGCGGGTCATGGGGGAACGACTCATGGGACCCTCCGTCCGGACACTGCGACGAAACCCGGCTCTCGCAAAGGCGCAAAGAACGCCAAGAATGGCGAGAACGGAGTCTTCCTCGCTCGCTGTGGATCCAAGTAGCGCCCCCTGGATCCGCTGTAGGAGTTGTCGTGCTTCCTCGTCATCATCATCGCTATTCTTTGCGCGCTTTGCGCCTTTGCGAGAGACGGCCCTTCGGTCTTCCCGCAACGCACACTGCCGGCGCCCTCCCCCCTGCCGCGCCTACCCCACCTCGTCGTATTCTCGAACCCGAAACCCCACTCCCAGCTCGTGTGCCACCCGCCGGCAGGCCTCCAGGTCGATTCCGGGCACCGCCACGACCGTAGCCGTCACCTCGGGCAGGCACTCCCGGGCCCGGCGCAGGAAGGCGAGCACCGCCGGGTAGGCCCCTTCCACCGCCGGCCGGCACAGCCGCTCGTAGGTCGCCGCGTCGGGGGCGTTGAGGCTCACGGATACGGCGTCCACTAGCCCCGCGAGCTCGGCGGCCACGTCGCGCCCGTGGACGAGGCTCGCGAGCCCGTCGGTGTTGACCCGGATGCGGCGGGCGCCCCGGCGGCGGAGCTCCCGGGCCAGGGCCAGCACGGCGTCGAGCCGCAGCAGGGGCTCACCGAAGCCGCAGAAGACCACCTCATCCCAGGCGGCGGCACCCCCCTCCCCCTCCACCGCCGAGAGGACCTCCTCCACCCCGGGCTCCCGGGCCAGGGTCAGGTCGTGGCCCTTGACCTCCCGCGACCTGTTCTTGGCGCAAAACGCGCACCGGTTGGTGCACCGGTCCGTCACGTTCAGGTAGAGGCTGCGGCGGATCGGGTACGCGAGCCGGGGGCCCTCGGCCTCTCCCACCCCGAAGAGCTCCCGGCTGGCCCGCGTGGTGACCCGGGCCACGTCTTCGAGCTCGAGGCCCCGCAGGCGGGCGACCTCCCCGGCCGTGTGGACGACGAACGCCGGCTCGTTGCGCTTGCCCCGCAGGGGCTCGGGCGTCAGGTAGGGGCAGTCCGTTTCCAGGAGCACCCGTTCCAGGGGCGCCGCGGCCACCACCCGCCGGAGCTCCTCGTTGCGCGGGTACGTCACGGTCCCCGGGATCGAGAGGTGGAACCCCAGGGCCAGCACTTCCCGGGCGAAGGCCTCGTCCCCCGAAAAGCAGTGGAAGACGCCCCGCAGCCCCCCCCGGGCCTCGTCCCGGAGGATCCCAAGGGTCTCGGCGTGGGCCTCCCGGTCGTGGACCACCAGGGGAAGCCCCAGCTCCCGGGCACGCACCACCTGCTCCCGAAACCACCGCTCCTGGTCGGCCCGGGGAGAGCGGTTGCGGTAGAAGTCGAGGCCCACCTCCCCCCAGGCCACCACCTCGGGGGCGCGGGCCAGGTCCGCCAGGTCGTCCAGGTCCGCCCCGGTCAGACCCGCCGCGTCGTGGGGGTGCACCCCCACCGTGGCCCACACCCCCGGGTTCGCCCGGGCCAGTGCCACCGCCGCCCGGCTGTCCCTCGGGTCGACCCCCACCGTTATGACCGCCCCCACCCCCGCATCCCGGGCTCGGGCGAGGACGCCCGGGAGGTCGGCGCGCAGGCCCGCCTCGGTGAGGTGGGCATGGGTGTCGACGATCACGCCCGCTCGATCCGGGGAAAGAGGCTCTCCCCCCGCTCGGTCTGCACCCCTGCGGGCAGGCCGCCCCAGTCCCGGAGCTCCTCGAGCCGCCCCTCGTCGGCGGGTCGCTGCACCCCCAGCCGCCGCCACAGCTCCCGCCCGGTCTTGGGCAGGAACGGGAAGACCAGGAGCCCCACCGCCCGCAGGGCCTCGCAGGCGTTGTAGAGAACCTGGTCGAGCCGGCCGGCCCGTCCCGGGTCCTTGGCCAGGGTCCAGGGCGCGGTGGCGTCCACGTACCGGTTCACGAGGCCCACGTATCCCCAGATCGCAGTGAGCGCCTTGTGGAAGGCCAGCTCCCCCATGGCCTGGTCCACGGCCTCCAGGACGCCCGTGAGGCTGTCGCGCAGCTCCTCGTCCAGGGCCTCGCTCCCGAAGGAGACGACCCGCGGGACGACCCCCTGGCGGTACTTGTCGAGCATGGCCAGCACCCGGGAGACCAGGTTCCCGAGGTCGTTGGCCAGGTCCGCGTTGATCCGGTGGATCAGGGCTTCGCGGCTGAAGTCGCCGTCGAGCCCGAACGGCACCTCCCGGAGCAGAAAATACCGGAAGGCGTCCACCCCGTACTCGGCCGCCATGGCCCCCGGGTCCACCACGTTGCCGAGGCTCTTGGACATCTTCTTGCCCTCCACCGTCCACCACCCGTGGGCAAAGACCTTCCGGGGAAGCGGCAGGCCGGCGCTCAGGAGGAAGGTGGGCCAGTAGACGGTGTGGAAGCGCAGGATGTCCTTGCCGATCACGTGGACGGCCTGGGGCCAGAAGGCGGCGAAGTCGCCCCCTTCGTCGGGAAACCCCAGGCCCGTGATGTAGTTGATGAGGGCGTCGAACCACACGTAGATCACGTGCTCGGGGTCCCCCGGCACGGGGATGCCCCAGGAGAAGCTCGTGCGCGAGATGGAGAGGTCGCGCAGGCCCTCCTTCACGAAGGAGACGATCTCGTTTCTCCGGCTCACCGGCTGGACGAAGTCGGGGTGCCGGTCGATGTGGTCGAGGAGCGCCTGCTGGTACTTCGACATGCGAAAGAAGTAGCTGGGCTCCTTCAATCGCTCGGTGGGCCGGTTGCAGTCGGGACAGTTGCCCTCCATGAGCTGGCTCTCGGTCCAGAAGGTCTCACAGGGGGTGCAATACCAATCCTCGTACTCCCCCAGGTAGGCGTCGCCCCGGGCCTGGATGCGGCGGAAGAGCTCGTGCACGGAGCGCCGGTGGGCCTCCTCGGTGGTGCGAACGAACCGGGTGTGGGAGATTTCCAGCGTTTCCCAGAGCTTTTGGAAGCGCGTCACCACCCGGTCCGCCAGGTCGATGGGCTTCTCCCCCCGCTCTGCGGCGGCTTTCTCCACCTTCTGGCCGTGCTCGTCGGTGCCCGTGAGGAAGAACACCCGGCAGCCCGCCGCCCGCTTGTACCGGGCCAGGGCATCGCAGGCTACGGTGGTGTAGGCGTGGCCGATGTGGGGCACGTCGTTGACGTAATAGATGGGCGTCGTGACGTAGAAGGTCTCAGCCATCGCTCTTCCTCTCGGCGGGTGGGGGACCTTTGCGCTTGCGGCGGCTCCGCCTGCGGCGGCTCCCGGGGCCGCGCTCCTCCCCGGAGGTCACGACCGGGGATTCAGCGGGGGCAACCGCCGGCGTCTGCCCGGCGCCACTGCCCTGGGGCTCGGCGGCGGTGGCTGCGGGCTCGGGAGCACCCGTGTGGGGTTGCGCCGCTGCATTCTGGCCCTCCGGCCGGGGCTGGCCCTCCGGTCGTAGCTGCCCCTCCCGGGGCGCCCGGTCCCTTCGCTCGGGCCGACCGGGTCTCTCCCGGCGAGGCCGCCCCTGCCGCGGGCGCCCCTCGGCAGGGGCATCGACAGGCTCCTCCGGCAGGGGCTCCTCTGGAAGCACGGACACGCGCCCGTGGTACTCGTCCACCGTGACCTCGAACTCCCGCCCCTCCCCGGCCAGCACGAAGGTGCCCTCGAGCACGTTGCGCCGCACCACCCGCCCCTCTCCCCGGGGCGTCTGCACGACCTTGCCGAGCTTGGGCATCTCCTGGCCGAGCTTCCGGTACATCTGGTGCTCGTAGGAGAGACAGCACATGAGGCGGCCGCAGATGCCGGATATTTTCCCGGGATTCAGGGAGACGTTCTGATCCTTGGCCATGCGTACGCTGATGGGGGCGAAGTCGGTGAGAAAGGTGGCGCAGCACAGCTCCCTGCCGCAGCACCCCACGCCGCCCACGAGCTTGGCCTCGTCGCGCACCCCGATCTGCCGCATCTCGATGCGGGTATGGAACTGGCGCGCCAGGTCGCGCACCAGGTCGCGAAAGTCCACCCGGCTCTCGGACGTGAAATAGAAGATGGCCTTGGAGCCGTCGAAGAGATACTCCACGTCCACGAGCTTCATGGGGAGCCCCGTCTCCCGGATGCGCTCGGTGCAGAACTGGTGGGCGTACCCTTCGAGCTCGCAGTTCTGCTCGTAGCGCAGGATGTCCCGGTCCTCGGCCCGGCGCAGCACCTTGCGCAGGCTCGGAGGAGCCTGGGAGGCCTCTCGGGGGGGGGCGGCCACCTGCCCCAGCGCCATGCCCCGCTCGGTCTCCACCACCAGCCAGTCCCCCAGGCCGCACTCCAGCTCTCCCGCGTCGAAGGTGTAGACGCGGCAAGCCTTCTTGAAGCGAACTCCGACGAGTCTCACAGGGCCTCTTCCCAGGGAGCATCCAGGGCGCCCAGGAAGTAGGCGTCCAGGGCGAGCTCCACGTTCACGTTGCGGTCGACGAGGTGCCGCACCCGGGCCAGGCCGTCCAGGGCCGCAGCCGCGGACCCGTCCACCCGTCCCGCCCGCGCCCCCTCCCGAAGCCGCGCGGCCAGCAGGTCTTCCAGGGCGTCGAGGCGGCGCCCCAGCTCCCCCCGGTCGGCGGCCCAGCGAGCTGCCCGGGCGAACCGCTCCGAGGCCGGAGCGCGTTCCCAATCCGTCCAGACCTCCCGGGCTTCTTCCTCCACCGCCTCGAAGGCCTCGGGCTCCCGCCCCCACACCGCCCCGGGGCAGCCGCCGGCGCTCCGGGCCATGGCCTGAGCCGCCTGCGCGGCCGTCCCCCCCGCTTCCAGCAAGCGCCGCACGTCCTCCTCGGGGATCGGGTCGAACCGCAAGGACTGACAGCGGGAGACCAGCGTGGGCAGGAGTTGGTTGCGGTGGTGCGCCAGGAGGACGATGTGGGTCCCGGGGGGAGGCTCCTCCAGGGTCTTCAGGAGGGCGTTGGAGGCCTCCCGGGTCATCCGGAACGCGTCGCGGATTATAGCAACCTTGCGCCCCCTTTCAAAGGACCGGTAGGCCAGGGCTTCCTGGAGCGCCCGTACCTCGGCGATGGGGATCGACGTTCCCCCGGGAACCACCCGGTGCAGGTCGGCGTGGGACCCGGCGGCCGCCTTCCGGCAGGGGCCGCACCGACCGCATGCCTCGGCCCGACCCACCGCCTCCGGGTCGGCGCACAGGAGCACCTGCGCCCACGCCGCTGCCACCGTCTCCTTCCCCACCCCGTCGGGCCCCCAGAAGAGGTACGCGTGGGGCACCCGGCCCGTGGCCAGGGCCCGCCGCAGCACCTTCAGGGGCCGCTCGTGGCCGAGGATGGAAGCAAAGGAGAGATCGGGCATGGGGTGGCTCTTGGCTCTTGGCTGTTGGGGTTGGCGCTTCGGACCGATCGGTCGGATCCGACCGATCGGTCCGATCCGTTACCCGTCTCACGCTTCACGTCTCACGCTTCACGCCCCCGTCCCCCGTCACCGCAAACACCTCCGCCACCTCCGCCCACACCCGCTCCGCTACGGCCTCGGGGGGGCCGGAGGCGTCGACGAGGCGCACCCGGTCCGGGAAGGCTTCGGCAAGGGCTCGGTAGCCCGCGCGCACCCGCTCGTGAAAGGCCAGGAGCTCGGCCTCGAAGCGCTCCTCCCGGGGGCCGTGGCTGCGGCGCTGGCGCTCCAGGGAGCGCCGCACCCCCTCGGCGGGGGGAAGCTCCAGCACCACGGCCCGCCGGGGCCACAGCCCCCCGGTGGCCAGGCGGTTGACTTCCCGCACGACCTCCAGGGGAAGTCCCCGGCCGTACCCCTGGTACGCCTCGGTGGCGTCGGCATACCGGTCGCAGAGCACCGCGCGCCCTGCCTCCAGGGCGGGGCGAATCACGGTCTCCACGTGGTGGGCCCGGTCGGCGGCGTAGAGGAAGAGCTCCGCCAGGGCCCCGGGGGGGTCGTCGCTCACCCGGACCAGGAGCTCGCGCACCCGCGCCCCCAGGGTCGTGCCCCCCGGCTCTCGGGTCGTCAGGGCGGACCACCCCGCCACCTCCACCCGCCGGGCCAGGAGGGCGAGCTGGGTGGTCTTGCCGGTCCCCTCGCCCCCCTCCAGGGTCACGAAGACGCCGCTGCGAAGCATGAGCGCAGGGGCTCAGGTGCCGAGGCCCGGGGACTCGGGAGCGCCCGGGGGCGTCTCCAGATCCCAGAACTCCCGCCGGGAAGGGCGCGCCATGAGGTCCTCCACCGCGCGCCGGGGGTCCTTCTCCTCGTGGAGCACCCGCCACACCTCCCGGGCGATGGGGACCTCGGCCCCCACCCGGTCCGCCAGCCCCACCGCCGCGTCGCAGGTCTGCACGCCCTCGGCCACGGCGGTCATGGAAGCCAGGATCTCCTTGAGCTTCTCCCCCCGCCCGAGCCGCAGTCCCACGGTGCGGTTGCGGGAGAGGTCGCCGGTGCAGGTCAGCACCAGATCCCCCATGCCCGCGAGCCCCAGGAAGGTCAGGGGCTTCGCCCCCAGGGCGGTCCCGAGTCGGCTGATTTCTGCGAGGCCCCGGGTGATGAGGGCTGCCCGGCTGTTGTGGCCGAAACCCAAGCCGTCGGAGATGCCCGCGGCCAGGGCGATCACGTTCTTCAGCGCCCCCCCGAGTTCCACCCCCACCACGTCGTCGTGGGTGTAGACGCGAAACGCCGGCCCCGAGAAGAGGGCCTGGAGCCGGCGCGCCGCCTCGGGATCGGCGCACGCGAGGCTCACCGCCGTGGGCACGCCCCGGGCCACCTCGGCCGCGAAGGAGGGGCCCGAGAGCACCGCGAGCCGCCGGGCGCAACGCTGCGGCAGCACCTCTTCCAACACCTGGTTCATGAGCTGGAGTGACCCGCGCTCGATCCCCTTGGAGGCGCTCACGACGAGGGAGTCCGGGGCCAAGTGGGGCGCCGCCCGCCCCATGACGCCGCGCACCACCTGGGAAGGGCTCACGCTCACCACCACGTGGGCGCCCGAGACCGCCGCGGCCAGGTCGGCGGTGGGGCGCACGTCTGCCGCCAGCCGGTGGCCGGGCAGGTAGACCCGGTTTTGCCGGGTCTCGGCCATCTCGGCCGCCAGGTCCTCCTCGAACACCCACAGGGCCACCCCATGGCCGCCCCGGGCCAGGAGGTCCGCCAGGGCCGTGCCCCAGGCGCCTCCCCCCACCACCGCGACCCGCGCCGGGGCCGTCACCGCCGCCCTCCCCCGGGAGTCCGGGTCTCGGGCAGGACCGGGCGGGGGGGCTCCAGGATCTCGGAGGGCAGCTCCACCCGCTCGGCGTCGAACCACAGGCCCTCCAAATCGAAGGCGGCCCGCACGTCCTCGTAGAAGACGTGGACGACGAAATCCCCGAAGTCCAGCAGCACCCAGCGCCCCTCCCGCAGCCCCTCGGTCCCCAGGGGCCGGCGCCCCCGCTCCCGCATGGCGTCGAGGACGGCCTGGGCGATGGATTGGACCCGGCGGTCCGAGGAGCCGCTGGCCAGCAGGAAGTAGTCGGCGATGGTCGTGAGCCGGCGCACGTCCAGGAGCAGGAGGTCCGCGGCCTTGTTGTCCGAGGCGGCCAGGGCGCAGGCGAGCACGGCCTCCCGGATCGGATCGGGCTCGGCATCCCGACCGGGCCCAGGGGCGGAGACCGGCTGCGCCGGTGGCCGAACCCGGGGAGCGGGCCGGGGCCGAAGGGTTCGGTGCGGGGCGGGCTTCGGGCTCATGTGAGGCTCCCGGAAAACCAGTGGGGGTGTTCGCGCCCGAGCCGCTCGAGCTCGCCCCGGACGGCCTCGGGCACCAGGTAGCGCACGGAACGGCCCTGGACGAGGGCGCGGCGGATGGCAGTGGCGGAGACGTCGAGCAGGGTGACGGGGACGAAGCGCACCTCCCGGCCGGACCGGTGGCGCAGCCCCCCGGGGGTGGGGGTGAGCTCTCCCTCCAGGGCAGCGGGGGGCGCAGGCGGTGCGGCGTCGGGCGGCCGGCTCATCACCGCCAGGTCCGCCAGGGCGAAGATCTCGGGGTAGCGGTACCAGGTGTGGATCTCCCGGAAGGCGTCGGAGCCCACCAGGAACCACAGGCGGTCCCCGGGGGCGAGGCCCGCCCGGAGCTCCCGCAGGGTATCCACCGAGTAGCTCGGCCCCGGCCGGCCGAGCTCCAGGTCCGAGATCCCGAACGCAGGGTTTCCCTCCACCGCCCGGCGCAAGAGGTCCAGGCGCACCTCCGGGGGGGCCACGGCGCGGGCGTCCTTGTGGGGGGGGAGCTTGGCCGGGACGAAGAGCACCCGCGCGAGGCCCAGGGCTTCGCGCACCTCCTCCGCGGCCCGCAGATGCCCCAGGTGGACCGGATGGAACGTGCCGCCGAAGATCCCGAGCTCCAAGGCGCCTAGTCCCGCACCTGGCCCTGGCCGTACACGATGAACTTGGTCGTGGTGAGGTCCTCGGCCCCCATGGGGCCGAAGCTGTGGATCTTGGTCGTCGAGATGCCGATCTCCGCCCCCAGCCCGAGCTGCTGCCCGTCGCTGAAGCGGGTGGAGGCGTTGACCGCCACCACCGAGGAGTTCACCTCGTCGAGGAAGCGCTGGGCGTTGCCGTAGTCCCGGGTGACGATGGCCTCGGTGTGGAGGCTCCCGTAGGTCTCGATGTGGTCCACCGCCTCCTCCAGGGAGCCCACGACCCGCACGGCCAGGATGAGGTCCAGGAACTCCGTGCCCCAGTCCTCCTTCCGGACGGGCACGGCGCCGGGGATGAGGCGGCACGTCTCGGGGCACCCCCGCACCTCCACCCCGGCGGACGCGAGCGCCGCCCCGACCCGGGGCAGGAAGGCGCTCGCCGCCTCCCGGTGCACCAGGAGGGTCTCCAGGGCGTTGCACACCCCGGGGCGCTGGGTCTTGGCGTTGAGGACGATGGCCTGGGCCATCTCGAGGTCGGCCGAGGCGTCCACGAAGACGTGGCACACCCCCTTGTAGTGCTTGATGACCGGGATGCGGCTGTTTGCCGTGACGAACCGGATGAGCCCCTCCCCACCCCGGGGAATGATGAGGTCCACGTAGTCTTCGAGCTGGAGGAGCTCGAGCACCGCGTCCCGGTCCGCCACCCCCACCACCTGGATCGCGCCCTCGGGGACCCCCGCCGCGGCGGCGGCCCCCTCGAGCACCCGGGCGACGGCGCGGTTGGAGTGGAGCGCCTCGCTCCCTCCCCGCAGGATCACGGCGTTGCCCGCCTTGAGGCACAGGGCCGCCGCGTCGGCGGTCACGTTGGGCCGCGCCTCGTACACGATGCCGATCACCCCTAGGGGAATGCGCTTCTTGCCCACCAGGAGGCCGTTGGGCCGCTTCCACATGCGGACCACCTCCCCCACCGGGTCGGGCTGGGCGGCGACCTCCCGCAGGCCCTGGGCCATGCCGTCCAGGACCTTCTCGGACAGGGTCAGGCGGTCCACCAGGGCGGGGGCGAGCCCGGCCGCCCGGGCGGCCGCGAGGTCGACGCGGTTGGCCTCCTGGAGCTCTTCCCGGGCCTCCTCGAGGCCGTCGGCCATGGCCAGGAGCGCCCGGTCCTTCACCGAGCCCGGGAGCCGCGCCAGCGCCCGGCTCGCCCGGCGGGCCCGGCGCCCCATCTCCACCAGATCGTCTCGCAGGCTCATGCGCTCATCCTCTCCCGCGGCGGGTCATGCCTCCGGCCCCTCCGGGGCGCCGTTGCAGCGCGGCGCAGACCGCTCGGGGGCCTGCGCCGGCAACAACACGACGAGGTCGTCCCGGTGGACCACCTCGTCGGTAAACTTGTAGCCGAGTCTAGCAGCGATCTCCCGGGTTGCCAACCCGGCGATCCGGCGGATTTCGTCGGCGGCGTAGTTGGTGAGGCCCCGGGCCACCTCGGCCCCCGCCGGGTCCACCAGGGCCACCGCGTCCCCCCGGTCGAACTCCCCCTCGACCCCCCGGATGCCGCTGGGCAGAAGGCTCTTGCCCTGGGAGGCGATCGCCGAGGTCGCGCCCGGGTCCAGGAGCAGCCGCCCCAGGGGCTTCACCGTGTACGCGATCCAGTGCTTGCGCCGCCGCAGCCGGTCGGCCATGGGCGGGAAGTAGGTGCCCAGCGGCTCGCCCCCCATGATGCGCGCCAGGGCGTGGGGGGTCTTGCCCGAGGCGATCACCGCGGCGGCGCCCCCGTGGGTGGCCCGCTTGGCAGCCAGGAGCTTGGTGCCCATGCCCCCCGTGCCCACCCGGCTCTTCGAGCTCCCCACGAAGGCCTCCACCGTCTCGTCCACCGCCTCCACCCGCTCCACCAGCCGGGCGTCCGGGTGCACCTTGGGGTCCCGATCGTAGAGGCCCGCGATGTCGGACAGGATGACCAGGCACTCCGCCTCGACGAGGTTCGTTACGAGGGAAGAGAGGTTGTCGTTGTCCCCGAACTTGATCTCCTCGACCATCACCGTGTCGTTCTCGTTGATGACCGGCACCACCCCCATGCGAAACAGGGTGAGCAGCGCGCCCTTGGCGTTCTGGTAGCGCCGCCGGTTCTCCAGGTCGTCGCGGGTCAGGAGCACCTGCCCCACCGTGAGCCCGAGGTCCCCGAAGACCTCCCGGTAGGACCACATGAGGTTGATCTGCCCCACCGCCGCCACGGCCTGGACCTCGGGGATCGCCCCCGGGCGCGCGCGCAGGCCGAGCCGCGCCAGGCCCGCCGCCACCGCCCCCGAGGAGACCAGCGCCACCTCCACCCCCCGCGCCCGTAGCGCCGCCACGTCCTCCCCCAGGGAGCGGAAGATGGAGAGGTCGAGCCCGCCGGACGGCCCGGTGAGCACCTGGCTCCCCACCTTCACCACGAGGCGCCGCACCCCCCCCAACTCCCGGTCACTCCCCATGGGAATCCTCCTGCCTTGCGCGCTCCACCAGGTGGCCGATCTCCCGCACCAACTCGGTCAGGCCGAACCCGCTCACCGCCGAGACGAGGCGAAGCTCCACCCCCTCGGCCCCGAAGGCCTCTTGCAGCGCGGGAAAGCCCTCCCGCACCCCCGTCACGTCGGCCTTGGTCAGGACAACCCGTTCGGGCCTCTGGGTGAGGACGGGGTCGAAGGCGGCGAGCTCCGCCCGAAGCGCCCGGTACTTCTCCAGGGGGTCGCGGCCGTCGGTGGGGTCGATCAGGTGCACCAGCACCCGGGTGCGCTCGATGTGGCGCAGGAACTGGATGCCCAGCCCCACCCCCCGGTGGGCTCCCTCGATCAGGCCCGGAATGTCGGCCACCACGTAGGCCTTGCCCTCCGCCCAAGAGACCACCCCCAGGTTGGGTACCAGGGTGGTGAACGGGTAGTCGGCAATCTTGGGGCGGGCGGCCGAGATGCGGGAAATCAAGGTAGACTTGCCCGCGTTGGGAAAGCCCAAAAGGCCCACGTCGGCCATGAGCTTGAGCTCGAAGCGCACCCTGCGCTCCTCGCCCTCCAGGCCCGGCTGGGCGAACCGCGGCGCCCGGTTGGTGGACGTCGCAAACCGCGCGTTTCCCTGGCCCCCCATCCCCCCCGCCAGGAGCACCACCTCCTGTCCCGGGGCCGTGAGGTCCGCCAGCTCCTCCCCGCTCTCGGCGTCGTACACCACGGTGCCGACCGGCAGGTGGAGGCGCAGGTCCTCCCCCCGCCGCCCGGAGCGCCGGCTCCCCCCGCCCGGCTGCCCCGGCGGGGCCCGCATGGCCTTGTGGTGCCGGAAGTCCAGGAGCGTTCCCAGGCCCGGGTCCCCCACCAGGACGACGCTCCCCCCGTCGCCCCCGTCCCCCCCGTCGGGCCCCCCCATGGGGACGAACTTCTCCCGCCGGAAGGAGACCGCCCCCGCGCCCCCCTTCCCCGACCCCAGCACCAGCTCCACCTCATCGATGAACTTCATGTCA
>JBFLZB010000117.1 GCA_040756475.1 Thermodesulfobacteriota bacterium | reverse complement strand
AGCACAGGTGCATTCCCCCGGAGGGGGTGAAGGCCCGAGGGGTCATCGGAAGGGGCCCGTGCTCCTTCACCAGGGCGCCCATTGTCGCCACCCCGTCGGGGTCCCCGTCCCTTTTCGGGCGGTCGAGGTCCACCACTAGGAGCCCCGCGCCCCCGGTCCAGAGGCCGATGTTCGCGTCGGGCTCGGCTCCCCACCACGCGCGGATGGTCGCGGCGTCGGTCGTGGCGCTCTTGAAGCCGTCGGAGGTCGCCGGGACCTTTCCCCCCGGGCGGCACGGGAACACGGGCCAGCCCCGGGCCGCGTACCCCAGGGCGGATTCCAGGAGATCGCGGGGGCCCATCTCAGGCGGCCCGGCGCAGAGCTTCGGGGCGGCCGTCGATCCAGGCGGAAACCTCAGACTCGCGCCAAGCTACCGAACGCGCCCCCAAGGTCACAGGAGGGGGGAACTCGCCAGCCTTCACCTTGGCGTACAGGGTGGACCGGCACCAGGGAACGAGGGACAGGACGGCAGGGAGTCGCAACAGTCTTTCGGCCACGGTCAACCTCCTTGGAAGGCGTTGAGCATGACCGGACTGTAACGAGGATGGACGCGACGAAAGCCGGCTTACGTCGCAGGAAAACGCATCTACGGGCTAGCGGCGCTCATTTCCTTTCGATAGACCCTCCTCTTTTCACGGAATCCGGAGAAGCCAAGTTGCCCGCGGCGCCCCTCACATTGAAGGGCATTCGCCGGCTCGTGCCAGTAGACGCGGAAGACCTCCTCCTCGCCTTCGATCTTCACGGGCTTGGTCCAGGACTTCGCTTGTCTGAAAGCGGCTTCGTCGGTTGGGCCAGGGTGGGCCTCGTGTAGGTGCCGCGCCACAACGGCGGTCCACGCACGGCTTCGCTTCTGTTTGCCGCGGCTCTTGGTCCCGTGTTCTCCCTGTGCGGCCAGCCCCTTGGCCCGGTGGACTGCATCCGTCAGAGACGCGGCCTCCTTTGCGGCTGTCAGGGCGTCACTCCCTCGCAAGGCGTTCTCCAGGGCGCGGCCCTCCGGCCCCACGTCGCCCCCCAGGTAGGCCCCCAAGCCGTCCACCGTGATGAGCGGCTCCGGCCCGTGCTCGAAGGACTCCAGCAGGTTCCCCGCGGCGTCGAACACGTCCGCCCGCCCCGCCGGCATCATCTTCACCTTGACCGTCGGACGGGGTGGGAGCGGCTTCCCACAGTGACCACAACGGGGCTCGTCGGTGTAGGTTCGGCGCCCGCAGGAAGGGCAAGGGGAAGACTTGCGGGGCCGGTTCGGGCAGGGACCGGCCGCGCGGCACGCCACGCAGTCGCCCCACGGCGGAGCCGCGCCGTGTCTTGGGTGTCCACAGGGCAGGGGCTTCGGTTCCTTGGCCACGTCGCACCTCCCCAGGTGCTCCCCAGGAGAGAAGGCGCCCCGCCGGCCCGCTGGGGGTGCGGGTGTTCGGCCCGTCGGCCTAGGCGGGGCGTTGCGGTCTGTTCTACCCGGCCGCCCCTCGCCGGAACGGGATCACGTCCCCGCCCTTGCGGAGCCCGTCCAGGAAGTCGGCCCATGCCTGCATCATGCGGCGCCGCTCGGCCAGGTGCTCGGCGTAGTTGTAGGCGGCCCGCACGCTGTCCCGCTCCCCGTGGGCAAGCTGGCGCTCGATGGCGTCCCGGTGCCAGCCTTGTTCATTCAAGAGGGTTGACGCCATGCTGCGGAAGCCGTGCCCGGTCATTTCGTCCTTGGCGTACCCCAGGCGCCGCAGGGCCGCGTTGACGGTGTTCTCGCTCATCGGCCGGCTTGAGGAGCGGGCCCCGGGGAACAGGTACCGGCCGGCGCCCGTGAGGGGGTGGAGCTCGCGCAGCACGTCGAGGGCTTGCCGGCTCAGGGGGACAAGGTGCGGGGCGCGCGACTTCATGCGCTCCGCGGGGATTCGCCACTCGGCGGCTTCCATGTTCACTTCGGACCACTCCCCGCGGCGCAGTTCCCCGGGGCGGACGAAAACGAGCGGCGCCAGCCCCAGGGCGCACTTCGTCACGAAGTCCCCGGTGTAGTCGTCGATCGCGCGGAGAAGAGCCCCGATCTCCTTGGGGTCCGTAATGCTGGGATGGTGACGTTCCTTCACCGGGGGAAGGGCGCCGCGCAAGTCGCCGGAAGGGTCGCGGTCGGCCCGGCCGGTTGCCACCGCGTAGCGGAACACCTGCCCGCAGTTCTGCAAGGCCCGATGCGCGGTTTCCAGGGCGCCGCGGCTTTCGATCCGGCGGACCACGCGCAGGAGCTCCGGCGCGGCCACCTCCGCCACGGGGCGGGCTCCGATCCAGGGGAACACGTCCTTCTCCAGTCGGCGCAGGATGCGGCCGCCGTGGCTCGGGACCCACCCGGGAGAGAACTTCGCGTACCACTCCCGCGCCACCACCTCGAAGCTGTTTGCCGCGCGGACCGTGCCCGCGGCCTTCTCCGCCTTGCGGACCGCCCCCGGGTCAATCCCGTTGGCGAGGAGCTTGCGGGCGTCGTCGCGCCGGTCGCGGGCGTCCTTCAAGCCCACGTCGGGGTACACGCCCAGGGACAGGCGCTTCTCCTTTCCCCCGAAGCGGTACTTGAGGCGCCACCACTTGCCCCCGCTGGGGGCAACTTCCAGGTACAGGCCGCGCTCGTCGGAGAGTTTGCGGGGCTTGGTGGCGGGCTTGGCGTTGCGGATGGCGGTATCGGTGAGGGGCATGGGGGCAACTCCTCGGCGAGGGCTGCTGTTGCCCCCATCCTTTACCCCACTTGCCCCCGGATGTCAATGGACGAAAACGGACGGGAGCGGACGCAGGAAAGGCCGGAAACCCTTGTCTTTCCTTGGGTCGCCGGCCTTTCTTGGACTTGCTCGGATTGGGTAATGGTGGAGGCGGGGGGAATCGAACCCCCGTCCGAAGACCTTCTACCGGAGCCCCTACGTGCGTAGTCCATGGTTTATTTTAGAGGAGGCGGGCTCCCACGGACAGGATCCCGGCTCCGCGATCTCCCCTGCGTTTTGCCCCGCCGCCGGGGAGCGCCTCGGCGGGACTATCCTGCTAGTTTGTCGTCCGAGTCCACCCCGCAGGCTGAATGGGTCGGACGTCGTCGCCCTTAGGCGGCGAGTGCGTAGCTGTAGTTGTCGGCAGCTATCGTTTTGCCCGTTGTTTTACGAGGCCTACGGGCACCTCGGCACGCGACCGCCGGCTTCAGCATCCCCGTCGAAACCAGATCGCCCCCATTGGCAGATCGTGAGGATAGTATGCGCCCCGACCCCGGAAAGGTCAACGGCGGCACCGGACGGAGATCTTGAACCACCAAGACACGAAGACACCAAGATTGCCGACAGGGTTGGTTCTCTGAACCTGCCACGGCGTCATCGAACCGTGCCCGGCGGCGCCTTCCACCCGCCCGAGTTCCTTTGTGCCTTCGTGTCTTCGTGGTCGGCATCAACCGGTCGTTTGCCGCTTACCGTCCCGGTCCCGCCGGAAACGAGAGCGGGCCCGGGTTGCCCCGGGCCCGCGCAATGGCCGGCAGGCTTCGCGCCTACAGCCGCTTCTTCACGTCGGCCAGGGCCAGGATCTTGAGCTCTTCGGCCTCGGTGAAGAGGCGGGCGCGCTCGGAGACGAGCATCTGCTTGAAGGAGGCGGTCTGGATGGAGGGCAGGTTGATGTCGACGCTGAGCATGCACGCCTTCATCGCCGCCTCGGCCACGTAGGCCCCCACGCCCACGTCGGAGATGGCGCCCTTGTTGCCCACGGGGGCGAGCTTGGCGGCGTACTTGAGGATTTCGAGGCAGACCTTGCAGATGTCGAGGGGCACCTGGGAGGCGTTCTGGGCCGCCTTCTCCATGGCCTCGTCCTTGGCCTTCTTCTCGGCGTCACTGCCCGACGGCAGCTTCCAGGCCTGCATGAAGATGTCGAAGGCCTGCATGTCCTTGGCGGTGAGGTCCTTCAACTGGGCGATGAGCTTGGCGCAGCCGGCGGCGGTCTCCTGGGCCAGGCCCTGGACCTCGTCGTAGCCCTTCTTGCCCAGGGTGAGGTTGGCCACCATGCTCACCATGGCCGCCGCATTGGCGGCCACCACCGCGCTCACGCTTCCCCCGCCCGGGGTCGGGCTCTTGGAGGCGGCGACGTCGAGGTACTCGCTGACGGTCTTTTCGTAAATGGACATGGGTTCCTCCTTATGGAAGGCGATCAGCCGTAGGGTGGGGCTGGCCCCACCGAAAGACAGCGGACTGCGGGCGGCGGGGCGAGCCCCGCCCTACAGGCCTACAGTCCCTTCTGGAGCTTCAGGGCCTTGACGGTGTTCCCGATGATGATGGTGGTGGTGAGGCTGCCCACGCCGCCGGGGACCGGGGTGAGGACGCCCGCCACGTCGGCCGCGGCCGGGTCCACGTCGCCGGTGATCGAGCCGTCGGGCTTTTCGTTGATGGCCGCGTCGATGACGGTGGCGCCGGGCTTGATCATGTCGGCCTTGATCAGGTGGTTGGCGCCCGCACCTGCGGCGGCGAAGAGGATGTCGGCCTCCCGGCAGGCCCCGGCGAGGTCGGCGGTGCGGCTGTGGCACACCGTGACGGTGGCGTCCCGCCCCTTGGAGAGCAGCAGCATGGCGAGCGGCCGGCCCACCGTATCGCCCCGGCCCACCACGGTGACGCGCTTGGCCTTGATCTCGACCCCCGAACGCTTCACGAGCTCGATACACGCGAGCGGGGTGGCGGGCACCAGCGCCAAGGCCTCCATGTCGCCCAGCACGTAGCCGCGCTGCTCGGCGGTAACGCCGTCCACGTCCTTGGCGGGGAGGATGGCGTTCATCACGTTGGCCTTGTTGATGTGCTTGGGCAGCGGCAGCTCCACCAGGATGCCGTGGACGTTGGCGTCGGCGTTGAGCTTTTGGACCAGGGCCACCACGGCGGCTTCGGGGGTGTCCTTCGCGAGCTCGTGAACCTCCACCACGGCACCCATCTTCTCGCCCGTGGTGACCTTGTTTCGCGCGTACCACACGCTGCCCGGGTCGTCGCCCACGAGGACGACGGAGAGCTTGGGGGTGAACCCCTTGGCCACGAGGCCATCGATCTCGGCCTTGATCTCGGCGCGGATCTCTTCTGCGATGGGCGCTCCCTTGATGATCTTCGCTGCCATGCCGTCCTCCCTTTTTGGAAATACAGGTTGAACATTCCCCCGTCCGGACACTGGAAAGGGGGAAACCGGCCGTAGAAGAGCACAGGGCGCCGCGGCCTGTCAATCGGCATCGGGGCCCAAACGCGACCCCGGTGCTGCCCGGGAGGCGTTCCTCGGATGGGGCTCGCCTACCCCACCTGGGCCAGCTCCAGCCGGCCCGCCCAGCGGTCGAGGAGCGCCCGGCGCACGCCGGCGTTCTTCGGGGCCGCCAGGCCGGGGTCGTCGCACAGCACGGCCTCCGCCAGGTCGCGGGCCTGCTGCAAGAGCGGACCGTCGCGCAGGATGTTTCCCACCCGGAAGTCCGGCAGCCCCGACTGGCGGGTGCCGAGGAAGTCCCCGGGCCCGCGGATCTTCAAGTCCTCCTCGGCGATGCGAAACCCGTCGCCGGTGCGCACGAGGACCATGAGGCGCTCCCAGGCGTCGCGGGAGACCTGGGGGCCCGCCACCAGAAGGCAGTGGGAGGGCTCGGTGCCCCGGCCCACCCGTCCCCGAAGCTGGTGGAGCTGGGCCAGGCCGAAGCGCTCGGCGTGCTCCACCACCATGACCGTGGCGTTGGGCACGTCGACCCCCACCTCGATGACGGTGGTGGAGACGAGCACCTGGGTCTCGCCCCCGGCGAAGGCGGCCATGGCGGCCTCCTTCTCATCGCCCTTCATCCGGCCGTGGAGGAGCCCCACCCGTAGCTCCGGGAAGACCTCGCGCCGGAAGTGCTCGGCCATGGTGGTGGCCGCCCGAAGCTCCAGGGCCTCGCTCTCCTCCACCAGTGGGTAGACCAGGTAGGCCTGGCGCCCCCGGGCGACCTCGCCCCGCACGAAGCCGTGGACCCGGGGCAGGTCCTTCTCCCGCACGAGCCGGGTGGCGATGGGCTGGCGGCCCGGGGGAAGCTCGTCGATGACCGAGAGGTCGAGATCCCCGTAGACCGTCATGGAGAGGCTGCGGGGGATGGGGGTCGCGGTCATGACCAGCAGATCGGGGCTCTCGCCCTTGCGCACGAGCTCGGCCCGCTGGAGGACCCCGAAGCGGTGCTGCTCGTCCACCACCACGAGCCCCAGGCGGTGGAAGGCGACCCCCTCCTGGATGAGGGCGTGGGTGCCCACGGCCAGGTGGATCTCCCCCCGGGCGAGCCGGCCGAGGACGTCGTCTCGCTCTACCCGCGGCACCGAGCTCGTGAGGAGCCCGATTTCCAGGGGCAAGCCCCGGGCCAGGCGCCCCAGGGTGAGAGCGTGCTGCTCGGCCAGGATCTCGGTGGGGGCCATCAGGCAGGCCTGGTACCCGCTTTCCACGGCCATGAGGGCGCTCACCAGCGCCACCAGGGTCTTGCCGCACCCCACGTCTCCCTGGAGGAGCCGGTGCATGGGCCGGGCAGCCTCCATGTCGCGGCGGATCTCGCCGAGCACCCGGCGCTGGGCGCGGGTGAGCTCGAAGGGCAGGGCGGCCAGGAGCTGCTTGACGAGCCGAAAGTGGGGGTGAAAGGCGATGCCGGCCTTGGGCCCGGCGCCTTCCTTCTTGAGGAGGAGGCCGAGCTGGAGGAAGAAGAACTCTTCGAGGACAAGGGTGCGCCGGTGGGCCTCGGCCCGCTGCTCGAGCCCCTCGCCCCCCTGGGAGGGGAAGTGGAGCTCCCGATAGGCGGCGGCCACCGGGGGAAGCCCCAGGCCGGCGGCGACTCCCGCCGGGACGAGATCCGCCAGGTGGGGCGCGGCGGCCTCCACGGCGGCCCCCAGGATCTTGCGCAGGGCCCGGGGGTGCACGCCCTCCACCTCGGAGTACACGGGGACCACCTGCTCGAAGGCGGCCCCGTCGTCTTCCGCGTCCAGCACCTCGAGCTCGGGGTGGTGGACCTCGCGCCGCCCCTGGAACATCCGCACGGTCCCCGAGCCGGCCACCCGGGAGCCCGGCGGGTAGGCCTTCTCGAGCCAGCCGAAGTTGCCCCGGAACCATTTGAGGGTGAGCCGGCCCGTGCCGTCGGTCACCACAGCTTCGAGGACCCGCCGGCGGTGGTAGTCGCGCACGCCGATCCCGGCGATCTCGCCCCGAAACGCGCAGACTTCGCCGGGGACGAGCCGGTTGAGCGGCACGAGGCGGGTGCGGTCCTCGTAGCGCAGGGGGAGGAAGACCAGGGCGTCGCCGAGGGTCTTGAGGCCCTTGCGGGCCAGGCGCTCCGCCACCTTCGGCCCCACCCCCCGCACCGAGGAGAGGGGCGTTTCGAGGGCCGCCACCATGCGGCGGTAGGCGTCCTCGAGAGGGGGCAGCGCGGCGGTCACCGGCCTAGAGCCTCCAGGTTTCCAGGTCTTGGGCGCCGACCGGCGCGGGGGACACGGCGTCGCCCAGGTGCTCCCGGTCGGGGCCGAACCCCACCGGGGTCCCCGGGGGGGCCTTGGGGGTGTAGCGCAGGAGCACCGCGGCGGCCAGGGTGCGCTCGTCGGCCTCCCCCCGCGCCCGGAAGAGCCCCAGGGGACCGGGGACGTCCGCGGTGTGGGCGAACGCATCGCCGGGTACGAAGAGCCGCGCGACCACTTCGTTCTCCCCCCGGCTGCGCCCCAGGGTGAAGAGGCTGCCGCCGGGAAAGCGAAACGGCCGGCCGGTGAGCAGAAGCCGCAGGTCGTCGGGGTCCCGCTCCGCCGCCGGGATGGCCTCGAAATAGCGGCGCACCCGCTGGCCCAGGGTGGGGTCGGTGAGGCGGCAGCCCCCCGCGGGAGTGGGGTACTCGGTGATGCCCAGGCGCGCGGCGAGCTCCATCTGGGGTTTGCGGTTGCGCCCCGAGAAGTCGAAGAGGAGGTTGCGGTCGACCCAGCCGTGGCGCTCGGGGGCCGTGGGGGGCAGGAGTTTGGCCGAGAGGGGTCGGAGCAGGATCTCCCGCGCGCCGGTCTGCTTGGCGATGGCGTTCATGGCGTCGCGCCGCTGGCTCATGGGCCGCTGCCCCAGCACCTCGCCGGTGACCAGGAACCGGGCGCCCTCCTGGTGCAGGATCTCCACGGCCTTGCGGATGAGGAAGATCTTGCAGTCCACGCAGGGGTTGAAGTTCTTCCCATAGCCGTAGCGGGGGCTGGCGAGCACGTCGAGGTACTCGCGGGAGACGTCGACGATGCGAAGCCGGATGCCGTACCGCTCGCGGTAGGCCGCCTCGATCTCGGCCTCCCGTCCCCGCTTGTCGTCCCCGAAGAACGGGGTGATGAAGTGGAGGGCGAGCACGTCCACCCCCTGGTCCTGCACCACCCGGGTGGCGAGGATCGAGTCGAGCCCCCCCGAAAGCAGGCTCACGGCCTTGACGGGGCCGGAAGGGGGGGAGGAATCCTGGGTCGTGTGGGGGACAGTGTTCATGGGAACCTGAAAGGCAGGGGTCAGGGGGTCAGGGGTCAGGGGTTGGGGGTCAGGAGTCCGTGCGCGTCCGTGCCGGTCCGTGCGCGTCCGTGTTCCCCCCACACGCGCACCGCTTCCTCCAACACCACGGCCGCCTGGGCGGCCCCCTGCTCGGCACGCCGCAGCACCTCGCGGTGGTCGAGGGCTTCGAAGCCCAGGCCTGCCGCGGGGTTCACCACGTAGCCCAGGGCCAGCACGTCAAGGCCGAGAAAACGGGCCCAGACGGCTTCGGGCACGGTGGACATGCCCACGGTGTCCGCCCCCAGGAGCCGGGCCATGCGCACCTCGGCGGGGGTCTCGTACGTGGGGCCGGAAAATGCCGCGAGCACCCCTCGGGAGAGCTCCACGCCCTGCCTGGCGAGGCGCCCGCGCAGGGGCTCGAAGAGGTCCGCCCGGTAGGTGCGGGTGAGGTCGACGAAGGCCGGACCCTGGGCGGTGCGCACCCCCTCGAGGGGGTTACGGCCCATGAGGTTGAGGTGATCCTCCACCAGGACCCACGACCCCACGCGCGCACCCTCGGAGATTCCTCCGACGGCCGAGAGAAGCACCACGAAGCGGGCGCCCAGGGCCGCCGCCAGCCGCACGGGGAACGCCGCCCGGGCGGGGGAGACGCCTTCGTATACGTGACGCCGCCCCAGAAAGACCGCGGCACCCTGGCCTGCGATCGCCGTGCGCAGCACCTGCCCCGGGTGGCCTGGCGCGCTGCACTCCCCAAGCCCCGGCAGGATTTCGAAGGAGACTGCCACCGGGGAGCCCCCAGCCTGGGCACCCCCGAGCCCGGACCCCAGTACGGCCGCAACCCCGATCCCCTCCCACCCGGGGCCGAGCTGCTCCTTCGCCTCCCGGGCCTCCGGGTCGGGCCAGGCGCCGGTGCTCACGGGCGAAGCGACTCCAGCGCCTGGGGCAGCACGAGGGTGAGCACACTGCCGCGGGGACCGGGCGCCTTGAGCGTCTCCCCGTTCCAGGTGAGGTGAACCCCGCCGGCGTTGCCGAGCCGCACCGAGACCTCTTGGCGGGCCTCGACGGCGAGCGATTGGCCCTGCCGGAGGGTGCGTTCCTCGGGGGGGCCGCCGTCGGCCACGACCCGAACCCACACCGTCTCGGCCGCGAGAATCTCCAGGCGGTGGAGCGCGGGCGCGGGAGGGGGGGCCGCTGGAGGAAGCGGCTCGGGCTCAGGGGCGACGGTGGGGAGCGCGGGCGCCGGGGCCACCGGCTCCAGGCTGGCCTCCGGAACGGGTGCGGGAAGAGGCGGCACGTCGGCGACCGGCGCGGGGGGCCCGCCGCGGGGCTCCACGCTCCAGGGGCTCCAGACCCACACCCCCAGGGCCGCACCCAGGAGGAGGAGCAGGGTCAGGAAGACCGGCCCCAGGCTTCGTTCCTTGCGAAAGTCCACCTGCCAGTCCGGCTCGATGGGCGTCAGGCGGGTTTCGGGCTTCTCGCCTCCGCGAGCCCGGCGGTACGCCTCCAGGAGCTCTTCGGCCGGCAGCCCCAGCTCTTTGGCGGCCAGCCGGGCGAACCCCCGGCCGGTCAGCCCTCCCGGGAGGGCGTCCCACTGCTCGGCCTCCAGGGCGGCCAGGTACCGCTCGGGAATTCGGGACGCGGCCGCGAGGCCCTCCAGGCTCAAGCCCGCCCGTTGCCTCGCCTCGCGGAGCGCAGCCCCGAAGCCGGGTCCCTGCTGCTCTTCCATCGCCTAGCCTTGATCCAGGAGGTCGAGATAGGTCTTGGCCGACTGCCCCACGTCTCCCCGGGGGGCGAGGCGCCACGCCCGGTCGAAGGCCGCCCGGGCGGCGGCGCGGTCCCCCAGACGCAGCAGGCTGATGCCGTGTTTCAGGTGCGTTTCGGCGTCGTCGGGGTTTCCCCGGGCGGCGTCGGCGAAGTGGGTCACGGCGCCCCGGTGGTCGCCCCGCTCCTGGAGGATCTCGCCCAGGAACTTGTGGGGGAGCGGAAAGTTGGGGGCTACCTGGAGGGCATCCTGGAGGCGGCGCTCGGCCTCCGCCGTGCGGCCCACCTTGTGGAGCGACCGCCCCAGATTGGCCAGGGCGAGCTCCTGGGTGGAGTAGAAGACGTTCTTCAGAGCGCTCTCGAAGGCCGGGATCGCGTCGTCGAAGCGGCCCTGGTCCATGTACAGGGCCCCCAGGTCGTTCCAGGCCTCCGAGTAGTCGGGCTTCAGAGCCACAGCGCGCCGGAGGCGCTCCTCCGCCAGGGAGAACTCCCGGCGCAGCCAGTAGGTGGCGCCCAGGTAGTACTGGATCTCGGGGTCATTGGGGGTGAGCTCCTCCGCCTTGGTGAACTCCCGCAGGGCGGGCGCCGGCCTTCCCTCGGAGAGGAAGGCCATGCCCAGCTTGAAGGAGGACTGGGCCTCCCGCCGCACCGCCTCCTGGTCGCCCGCGCATCCGACGCCGAAGAGGAGGAGCAGAAACAGGACCACGGGCGTTTGACACCCCTGGACCCGCGGGTATAGTTGCGCGCCTGTCCTGGCCCCCCGGGGAGAGGAGGATCGCATCGGCCCCATGGCCCACGTGCTCTTCATCGACGACGACGCGAGCATTCGTTTCCTCGTGCAGGAGGAGCTCGCCCTCGAAGGCCACCGCGTCCGGGTGGCGGACGACGGCTGGGGCGGCCTCCGGGCGGTGGAAGAGGCTTGCCCCGACGTGGTGGTGGTCGACATCAAGATGCCCGGCCTCGGGGGTCTGGAGGTGCTGCGCCGGCTCAAGGCCTCCCACCCGGCGGTGCCGGTGTTCCTCTTCACCGCCTACAGCGATTTTCGGGAAGAGGCTCTGGAGCTGGGAGCCGACGGCTACTTCATCAAGTCCCCCGACATGACCCGCCTCAAGGAAGCCATCCGCGGCTCCACCACGTCCCTCACGCCTCCCCCTCAAAGTGGGTCAGGCCCTTGAACTCCCGAAAGCGGGCCGCCACCTCGGGGTAGGTCAGGCGCTCCAGGCGCCGGAAGCTGAAGTCCTCCACGTTGAAGCTCGCCAGCGCCGAGCCGAACACCACGGCCCGGCGCACGTTTTCCGCCTCGGTGTTGCCCGTGCTCGCCAGGTATCCCATGAGCCCGCCGGCAAAGGAATCCCCCGCGCCGGTGGGATCGTACACGGCCTCCAGCGGGTAGGCCGGAGCGGCGAAGACGTGGCCGTCGCTGAAGTACAGGGCGCCGTACTCCCCCCGCTTCACCACCACCCCCCCCGGCCCCCAGGACCGGATCTTCTGGGCGGCCCGCACGAGGTTGGGCTCCTCGGCCAGCATCCGGGCCTCGGCCTCGTTGAGGAGCAGCAGGTCCACCCGCTCCAGGGCCCGCAGCAGGCTCTTTCGTTTGCCCTGGATCCAGAAGTTCATGGTGTCCAGCGCCACCAGGCGCGGCTCGTCCACCTGGTCGAGCACCCGGAACTGGAGGTCGGGGTCGATGTTGGCCAGGAAGACGAAGGAGGCCCCGCGGTGGGCCTCGGGGAGCACGGGGTCGAACCCCTCGAAGACGTTCAGGTGGGTCTCCAGGGTCTGGGCCTCGTTGAGGTCGAAGCCGTAGCGCCCCTTCCACCGGAAGGTGCTGCCCGCCGCGGTGAAGAGCGCCGAGAGGTCCACGTCGCGGGCCGCCAGGAAGCCCAGCCGCTCCCGGGGAAAGTCTTCCCCCACCACTGCCACCAGCCGCACCCGGGCGAACAGGCTCGCCGCCGAGGTGAAGTGGAGCGCCGAGCCCCCCAGGGCTTCGTCGTCCCGGCCAAAGGGGGTCTCCACCGAGTCGATGGCCACCGACCCCACCACCACGAGCTCGTTGTTCACGCGCCGGTCCCTCCCAGGTACTTGCCGTACAGCAGCTCCACCGCCCGCCGGGTCTCGGGGGGGATCTTCTCCGGCGCCGTGAGGATAGCATAACGCGCCGCCTCCCCGCAGGCGCACTCCCGTTCCCCCGGGAGCCGCACCGCCGCCTCGCGGATGATGCGCTTGGCGGTCTCCACGTTCTGGTGGAGGACCTGGAGGATGGCGTCCACCGACACCTCCTCCTCGGTCTCGTGCCAGCAATCGTAGTCGGTCACGAGCGCCACGGTGGCGTAGCAGAGCTCGGCCTCCCGGGCCAGCCGCGCCTCGGTGGCGTTGGTCATGCCGATGACCCGGGCGCCCCACCCACGGTAGAGGAAGGACTCGGCCCGGGTGGAGAACTGGGGACCCTGGATGCACAGGTATGCCCCGCCCCGGTGAAACGGCACCCCCGCCGCCTCCCGGGTCTCCCACAGCGCGGCCTGGAGGGCGCCGCAAATGGGATGGGCCATGCCCACGTGGCCCACGATTCCGTTGCCGAAGAAGGTGGAGGGGCGCCCCCAGGTGCGGTCGATGAACTGGTCGGGGAGCACGATCTCCCCCGGGTGGACTTCCTCCTCGAGGCTCCCCACCGCCGAGACCGAGAGGACCCACTCCACCCCCAGGGACTTGAGCGCCCACAGGTTCGCCCGGTAGGGCACCTCCGAGGGGAGGTACCGGTGTCCCCGGCCGTGGCGCGGGAGGAAGACGAGAGTGCGCCCCGCGAAGCGGCCCACCACCAGGGCGTCCGAGGGGGCCCCGAAGGGGGTGGAGACCTCCACCTCCCGCACGTCCTCGAGCCCTTCCATCTCGTAGAGGCCGCTGCCGCCGATGACGCCGATGGCTCTGTGCATGTCCGTTGTCCGTGGTCCGTGGTCAGTGGGAGACCGGCACCCGATGGGCCGCGTCGGCGCGCAGTTGGCCGCAGGCGGCCAGGATGTCCTGGCCGCGGCTCTTGCGCACCACCGCGGTGAACCCCTTGGCGAGCAGGTGGGCCTGGAACGCCTCCACGGCGGCGGGCTCCGGCGGGCGGAAGGGGCTCTCTGGGTGAGGGTTGTAAGCGATCAGGTTCACCTTGCACCGCAGGTTCGAGAGCAGCCGCACCAGCCGCCGGGCGTCCTCGAGGGTATCGTTGACGCCCCCCAGGAGGACGTACTCGATGGTGTAGCGCGCCCGGGCCGGCAGGGGGAGCTCCCGCAGCGTCCCCAGGAGCTCCGCGATGGGGTAGCGCCGGTTCACCGGCATGAGGCGGTCGCGCACCTCGTCGGTGGTGGCGTTGAGCGACACCGCAAGGCTGCCGAGCACCTCGGGCGGGAGCCGGCGCAGGGCCGGCACGAGCCCGCAGGTGGAAACGGTGAGGCGCCTGCGGGTAATGTTGAGGCCGTGGTCCGCCGAGAGCACTCGGAAGGCGGTCAGCACGTTGTCCAGATTGTGCAGCGGCTCCCCCATCCCCATGAAGACCACGTTCGTCACCCGGTCCTGCGGCCCCGCCAGGCGCTGGCCCAGCACCACCTGCCCCACGATCTCGGCGGCGGCGAGGTTGCGCACCAGCCCTGCGCTCCCCGTGCGGCAGAAGGCACAGCCCATGGCGCACCCCACCTGGCTCGAGATGCACTGGGTGAGGCGCTCGGCCTCTTCGTCCGCGCTCGGTATCAGCACGGTCTCCACCCGCTCCCCGTCGGCCAGCTCCAGGAGGAGCTTTCGCGTACCGTCGCTGCTCTCCTGCTCCGAGACCACCCGGGGAAGAGCCAGGCTCGCCTCGGCCCGCAGCTTGGCCCGCACGCCCTGGGAGAGATCGGTCATGGCTTCGAAGTCGAGG
>JBFLZB010000116.1 GCA_040756475.1 Thermodesulfobacteriota bacterium | reverse complement strand
TATCTCGATGAAGGCCGTCCTGATGGCGGGTGGCTTCGGCACCCGGATCCAGCCCCTGACCCACTCGGTCCCCAAGCCCATGGTGCCGCTGCTCAACCGCCCCATGATGGAGCACATCGTGGCGCGGCTGCGCGACGCGGGGATCACCGAGATCGTCGTGCTCCTCTATTACATGCCCGACGTGATTCGAGAGTACTTCGGGGACGGCTCGCGCTTCGGGGTACGGCTCGACTACCTCCTGCCCGACGACGACTACGGCACCGCCGGCGCCGTCAAGTGCGCCGAGGACCGGATCGACTCCACCTTCCTCATCATGTCGGGAGATCTGGTCACCGACTTCGACCTGACCAAGATCCTGGAGTTCCACCGCGCCAAGCGCACCCCGGCCACCATCACCCTGACCAGCGTCCCCAATCCCTTGCAGTTCGGGGTGGTCATCACCGACGCGTCGGGGCGCATCCTGCGGTTCCTGGAGAAGCCGGGCTGGGGCGAGGTGTTCAGCGACACGGTCAACACGGGCATCTACGTGTTGGAGCCCGAGATCTTCCGCCACATCCCCGCGGGCCGCTCCTTCGACTTCTCCAAGGACCTCTTCCCCATCTTCCTGCGGGAGAACATCCCCATCTTCGGGTACAACGCACCCGGCTACTGGCGCGACGTGGGCGACACCGACTCTTACCGGGAGGCGGTGCGGGAGATCCTCGAGGGCAAGGCGGGGGTGTCGTTCCCCGGCACGGCGCAAACCATCCAGGGGGGAACGATCTGGGCCGAGGAAGGGGTCGTGCTCCCCGCGGACCTCACCGCCCGAGGCACCGTGGTGGTGGGCAAGGGGGTGGCCCTGGGAAGCGGGGTGAACCTGCAAAACGCCGTGCTCGGAGAGCAGTGCCGGGTGGGCGACGGCGCCGTGCTGGAGAACGCCAACCTGTGGAAGCGCGCCACCGTGGGAGCCCGGGCGGTGCTTCGTAACGTGGTGCTCTGCGACGACGTGGCCGTGGGGGAGGACGTGCGCATCGAGAAGGGTGCGGTGGTCGCAGAGGGCACCGAGGTGGGCGCGGGAGCCTGCTTCGAGAAGGACATCCTGGTGTGGCCGAACAAGAAGGTCGAGGCCGGCAGCGTCCTCTCCGCAAACCTGGTGTGGGGGGACAAGTGGAAGAAGTCGGTCTTCGAAGGGGGCGCGGTGCAGGGCCGCACCAACGTGGAGCTCTCCCCCGAGTTCGCCGCCAAGATGGGTGCGGCCCTGGGCTCGCTGCTGCCCCGGGGGAGCCACATCCTGGTGGGCCGCGACTACCTGCGGGCGAGCCGGATGCTCAAGCGGGCCTTTCTCGGGGGCATCCTCTCCACGGGGGTCAACGTCCACGACATCAAGATGGTGCCGGTGCCGGTGCAGCGGTACAAGCTCTCGAGCTTCGGCGAGGTGGCCGGGGTGTACTTCCAGCAGAGCACGGCAGGCAGCCGAAACACCGAGATCGTCTTCTACGACGAGAACGGCAACGTGGTCGACACGGGCCTGGAGAAGTCCATCGAGCGGCTCTTCTTCAAGGAGAACTTCCGGCGCGTGGACCACTCGGAGGTGGGGGGCATTCGCGAGATGCCCGCCGTGCCCGAGTTCTACCGCGAAGGGTACCTGCGTGCGCTCGACGGCGATGCGGTGCGCTCCCGAAAGTTCCGGGTGGTGCTCGACCTGGGCAACGGCACCACCGGGGAGTACCTCCCGCTGCTGCTCAACACCCTCGGATGCCAGACCGTGGTCCTCAACGCCTACCCGGACGAGCGCCGGCTCATGCGGCGCATGTTCGAGGCCCAGGAGGCGGTGCGCCAGGTGGGGGAGATCGTGCGGGCCCTCAAGGCGGACGTGGGGTTCTACGTCACCCCGGGGGGCCAGAACCTGGAGTTGATCGACGATCGGGGCCAGGTGCGCCCGCCCCACGAGACCCTCTTGTTCCTCCTCAAGCTGCTGGCCACCACGAGCCCCACGGGGGTGCGGGCGTTCCTGCCGGTGACCGCCCCGCGGGTGCTCGAGGGGGCCGAGCCGGGGCTGCGCATCACCCGGGGCAAGACCACGAGCCTCAAGACGTCCCAGATGCACGAGTTCGGGTTCATCTCCGAGGCCGAGGGGAAGTTCGCCTTCCCGGGTTTCCTCCACGCCCCCGACGCCATGTTCACCGCCGCCAAGGTGCTGGAGCTCCTGAGCAAGTCCGGGCTGCGGGTGAGCGAGGTGCTGGATTCCCTGCCCCCGGTGGCGCACGTGCAGCGGGAGCTTCCCTGCCCGGTGGAGAGCAAGGGGCTCGCCATGCGCCGCATGAGCGAGGACAGCGTGGACAAGGAGGCGAGCTTCGTCGACGGGGTGCAGGTGCAGCTCGGAACGTCGAGCGTGCTGCTCCTGCCCGATCCCTACCGGCCGGTGCTCCACCTGGTGGTGGAGGGAGAGGACATGGCCGAGGTGGAGCGCCTGGCCCAGGTCTACCAGGACAAGGTCCAGGCCTGGATCGGGGTCTGACGGCGCGTGGGGGCCCGGGTCGCGTTTCTCTGGCACATGCACCAGCCCTACTACCGCAACCCGGTGGGGGGCGAGTACCGGATGCCGTGGACCTTCCTCCACGCCGCCAAGGACTACTACGACATGCTCGCCCTGGCCGTGGAGGCCGGCGCCCGGGTGACCTTCAACCTGGTGCCGAGCCTCCTGGACCAGCTGGAGGACTACGCCGATCCCGGCATCCGCGACACCTTCCTGGAGCCCCTTCGCGCCCCGCCCGGCGCTCTGACCCCGGAGGCCCGGGCGGATCTCGTCCCGCGGCTCTTCTTCGCCCACCTGGAGAACCAGATCCGTCCCCTGCCCCGGTTCCTCGAGCTCCACGAGGTGCGCGGGGGGAGCCGGGAGCTCTCCGACCGGGAGCTGCTCGATCTGGAGGTCCTCTTCCTCCTGGCCTGGACCGGGGAGGTGGTGCGGGCGGAGGAGCCGGAGGTCCGCCGCTTGCTGGACAAGGGCAGGGCCTTCAGCCAGGAGGACAAGGGAGCGCTCCTCGGGGTGCTCCACCGCCTGGCGGGCCGCACGGTGACCGCGTATCGGGAGGCCCAGGACCGGGGCCTGGTCGAGGTTTCCACAACCCCCTACTATCACCCGATCCTCCCGCTCCTCCTCGACGGCGAGAGCGCCCGGGTCGCCCTGCCCCACGCGACGCTCCCGGTCATCCAGCGGGGCTTCGGGGACGACGCCGCCCGCCAGGTGCGGGACGCGCGCGCGCGGTACCGGGAGCTCTTCGGCCGCGCGCCGGCGGGGTTCTGGCCCTCCGAGGGCTCGGTGAGCGCCGAGACCCTGGCGCTCCTGGCCGACGAGGGCGTGGGCTGGGCCGCGAGCGACGAGGACGTGCTCGCCGCCAGTCTCGGGGTGGCCCTGTCCGGCGATGGGAGGGCGGCTCTGTACCGCCCCCACGGGTTCCGGTCCCCGGCGGGAAACGAGATCTCGGTCTTCTTCCGGGACAAGGCGCTCGCGGACCTCATCGGGTTTACCTACGCCGCGTGGGACCCGGACGTCGCCGTGGCGGACTTCCTGGGACGCCTCGCGGGGCTTGCCCGGGGCCCCGCGAGGGGCGGCACCATCTCGGTCATCCTCGACGGGGAGAACGCCTGGGAGTTCTACTCCCGCAACGGGGCCCCCTTCCTGCGCGGTCTCTATCGTGCCGTCATGGCCCACCCGGAGCTCTCGTTTGCTACCTTCTCGGAGTGCCGGGACGGCGGCCGGCCCCTGCCCCGGGTTCACGCCGGCTCGTGGATCTACGGCTCCTTCTCCACGTGGGTCGGGCACCCCGAGAAGAACCGTGCCTGGGAGCTCCTGGAGCGGACCCGGTGCCGGCTCGCGGACGAGGAGCACCGGCTGGCCGCGGAAGCCCGGGAGCTCGCGTGGCGCGAGATCCGCATCGCCGAGGGAAGCGACTGGTTCTGGTGGCTCGGGGACGACCACTATACCCCGCTCGCGGGGGAGTTCGACGGGCTCTTCCGCCTGCACCTCATCAACGTCTGCCGCCTGGCGGGGCTGGAGCCTCCCCCGGAGCTCCACGCGCCCATCAAGGGCGGCGTGCACCACGGGCTGCTCGAACCGCCGGTGGGGCCGCTCAAGCCGCGCCTGGACGGGCGGGTCAGCTCCTACTTCGAGTGGCTGCCGGCGGGGGTCTTCGACCTGGGGTACGATGCCGGGGCCATGCACCGGGCCGATCGCCGGCTCCGGCGCCTGCGGTTCGGGTCCGGCGGCGGCTTCCTGCACCTGTGCGCCCAGGGGGAGGGGAGCCTCGAGGACCTGCGGGGGCAGGGGCTGCACCTGGAAGTGGAGGTGCTGGGCCGGCGGCGGCTCTGCCTGCGGTTCCCCGTGGACGGCGGCGAGCCCTCGGCGGTGGAGGGCGACCCCTCGGGGGCCTCCCTGGCCTGGGGGGAGGTGGCGGAGGTCTCCCTGCCCCTGGAGTCCGCGGGCTTCGAGCCCCCGGGCCTCCTCTACGTGGGCCTTCGCCTGGGAAGAGACGGCGAGGTCCTGGAGAAGGCCCCCCTGTACCACCTGGCCCAGCTCCCCATCCCGGGCGACCACGACCTAGAGAGCTGGTCTGCGTAGGGGAGGCGGGGGAGTCTGTCCGTTGTCCGTTGCTCGTTGCCCGTTGCCCGTTGGAGATGGGGCGTTGCCGTTCCGGAATGGTCGTTATCCTCGCCCGTCACCCGTCACCCGTCACCCGTCACCCGTCACTCGTCACCCGTCACCCGTGACCCAAGGATCGATCCATGAGCGAGCTGCGGTTCGACCCCCTCAAGCGGCGCTGGGTCATCGTGGCGCAGGAGCGGGCGCTCAAGCCGGCGGACCTGGTGGTGCCCAAGCCCGATGTCCCGTCGCGCAACTGCCCCCTGTGCCCCGGCAACGAGCAGTACGCGGGCCACGAGATCTTTCGGGTTCCCGGGCCCGGGCCGACCGGGTGGAGGGTGCGGGTGGTGCCCAACAAGTGTCCGGTGCTCCGGGTGGAGGGGCAGCTGGAGCGCACGGGCCGTGGGCTCTACGACGTGGTGTCGGGCATCGGGGCCCACGAGGTGGTGGTGGAGACGGCGGACCACCATCGGTCCATGGCGGACCTGGGAGTGGAGGAGCTGCGCGACGTGCTCGTCGCGTACCGCGCCCGGCTGGCCGACCTGCGCCGGGACCAGCGGCTGCGCTACCTCATGCTCTTCAAGAACCACGGAGTGGAGGCGGGGGCGAGACTCGACCACGCCCACTCCCAGATCATCGCGATTCCCGAGATCCCGGTGCAGATCGCGGTAGAGCTGCGAAGCGCCTGGGAGCACTTCCGGCGCAAGGAGCGCTGTCTCCTGTGCGACGTCTTGCGCCAAGAGCGGGAGGCGCAGGACCGCCTGGTGCTGGAGACCGCCCGCTTCACGGCCTTTGCGCCCTTCGCCTCGGCCTTTCCCTTCCAGGTAGCCGTCGCTCCCCGCGCCCACGCCCACGACTTCACCGACGTCGGGGACGAAGACCTCTTGCAGCTCGCCAGCGCGCTGCGCGACGTGCTGGGGCGTCTCAAGACGGTGCTCGAAGATCCCCCATACAACCTGGCGCTGCACACCGCGCCCCCGGCGCACCCGCGCCCCGGGCGCACCGGGCTGTGGGACAGCCTGAGACAAGATTGGCACTGGTACCTGGAGATCGCGCCCCGGCTGACCCGCATCGCGGGCTTCGAGTGGAGCACCGGGTTCCACATCAACCCCGTCACCCCCGAGGAAGCCGCCCGTTACCTGCGCGAGCGCGCCGGCTAGGCTAGGGAGGCTCGGCCCCAGACCGCCGAGGTGAGCGGACCGGGGGTCTCCACTCCAGGGCCGCCGCCCGGACCTGGTGGGCGGCGGTCTTCGGCGCAGTGCCGTGGCGGGGGCTGAGGCTCCGCGCCGTCGTTCGTCTTTCTCGGGCGTCCGCTCAACGCTCACCGCGCGGCGCGCAGCGCGTCCGCCACCTGCGGGTGCCCCTTCGACAGGGCCCACTGACAGGCTGTGCGCCCCTCGCCGTCGGTGGCCCCCGGGTCCGCCCCGGCCCGCAGGAGTACCCCGACGGCGTCCGCGTGCCCGCCGGAAGCGGCCAGCATCAAGGGCGTTCGCCCCTGCCGGTCCTCCTGGTTCACCTGGGCGCCGTGGGCGATCAGCCGAGTCAGGATGTCCGCATCCCCCCGGACGGCGGCCCACACCACCGCGGTGCGCCCCTCCCGGAGGTCGGGGACCTGGGGGTTCGCGCCCCGGGACAGGAGCAGTTCCACGGCCTGCCGATGGCCGTTCCAGACCGCGGCGGTGAGGGCCGTGAACCCCCGGCGGTCCGCGGCGTTCACCTCCACGCCGCCATCCAGCAGCAGCCCCAGGACCCCGAGGTGGTTGCCGCCGGCGGCGAGCATGAGCGGCGTGACCCCGCTCTTGTCCGGTTCCCCGCCGTCCGCGCCCCGGGCCAGCAGGTCGGCCAGCACGTCTCGGTGCCCAGCGCCTGCCGCGTAGGCCGCCGGCGTGCGGCCGACGCGGCTCCGGGCTTGTACCGCCGCGCCTGCCTCCAAGAGCACCCGCGCCGCTTCGGTGTGCCCTCCCCCCGTAGCGCCCATGAGGGCGGTCACGCCCCCGGCGTCGGCGGCGTTCACCTCGGCGCCGGCCCCCAGGAGCAGGCGCAAGATCTCGGCCTCTCCCTGCTGTGCGGCGAGCATCAGGGCGGTGGTGCCGGAGCTGCGCAGGGCGACCCCGGCTCGCGCCCCGTGGCGGAGCAGGGCTTCCACCGCGTCCCGGTGCCGCAGCCCCAGGGCGAAGAGGAGCGGCGTCACGCCCTCCAAATCCGCGGCGCCAGGGTCGGCGCCGGCCTCCAGGAGCTGGCGCAGGGCGCCCGGCTGGCCCCGAACGGCGGCCCAGAGCAGCGCCGTCCTGCCCCGGCCGTCCGCCGTTTCGAGCTGGGCGCCGGCGGCCAGGAGAGACGCCACCACGGGCCCATGCCCGCCGCCGGCCGCGAGCATGAGCGGGGTCAACCCTTCCCGGTCCCGGGGGTCGGGGTCCACCCCCCGCTCCAGCAGCCTCTGGGTAATCTCTATAGCCCCCCGGGCGCTCGCCGCGTGCAGAGCGGTGCGCTGCTCGGCGTCCCGGAGGTGGGGGTTCGCGCCGCTCGCCAGCAGGGCCGCCACGGCGCCCGCGTGCCCGGCGCCGGCGGCCTCCAGGAGGGCGGTCCGGCCACCCTTGGCCCGGGCGTCGGGGTCGGCCCCACGGGTCACCAGAGAAGCCACCGTCCCGGCATCTCCTTCGCGGGCAGCACGCAGAAGGGCCGCAGCCCCTTCCGGCTCGGCACCGGCCCCGGCGGGAGAGGCGGCGAGGAGAAACAGTGCGGTCCCCGCGGCGCGGAGACCCGGGTAGTGAAGGGCCATGCATCGCCTCCATGAGCGAAGAGGCCGGGGAGCCGGCACGCACCGGCCCCCCGGGCATTCCCGTCTAGCGCACGCGGGTGCTCGCGGTGCGCGTGTTGTTGCTCGCGTCCGTGTCCTCCGGCGCAGAGGCGGCGGCGGCCCAGTTCACCGTGGCCCTGGCGGCCGGGGCCTGCCAGATCCACTGGAAGGTCTGGGCCTGGCCGGCCGCCAGGTCGGCGAAGGTGCCGCCGTAGCTGGCGCCCAGACTGTTGGTCAGGGCCACGGTGCCCGAGGCCGCGGCGGGCCCGTTGTTGATCACTGTGGCCGAGACGGTGTAGGTCCCGTTCTTCACCGCGGTGGACGGGACCGCGAGGTCGGTCAGCGCCACGTCGTAGTCGGTGGCGACCTGGGCGCCCTCGTACTCGAGGATCAGGCGCGCGGAGTAGACGGCCGTGGGCTTCTGGTCGCCCTTGACGTACACGGCCAGGTCGAAGTCCTGGGTGAGGGGCAGGCCGTTGATGGAGACGCCGGTCGCCGGCTCCACGTCCCCGTCGATCACCGCTCCCGGGTTCTGGCTCGCGTCCATCCACCCGGCGCTCGTAGCCAGGGGCGAGGTGCCTGCCCAGTCGAGGAGGTTGATGACGGTGGTGGTCGTCTCGCCCACGGTGTACTTGAGGTTCTCCCGCTCCACCGGCACCGGGGTGCACGGAACGGCCGGGATCTCGAGGCCGGGGATGTCCTGGCCGAACTTGTTGGACTTGAGGCGCCAGCGGGGACCCGAGAGCAGGGTGCCGAGCGCCGGGTTCGGGACCGGGGACCCGACCACCGCGCCCGTGCCCGTCAGGTAGGCCCACTCGAAGGGGTCGCGGTCGGTGCTGGTGTACCAGGCGTTGGTGAGGCCGTACACCAGGTCCGCGGAGATGGCCTGGGGGTTGGCCGCGGGATTCGCCGGGTCGACGGCGAAGGCCGCGTTCTTGAAGAGCGTCCCCGCCGGGATGAAGTCCCCGTCGCCCTCGTAGCAGTCCTTGGTGGACTCCCAGATCCCGGGCTGGGTCTCCCGGTACTCGGGCAGGCGGCCCTTGGCCGCCTCGTTCTCCATGTCCTCGGGCCGGAGCTGGTCGTTGGGGTTGTTGGTCACCCAGTGGGTCACGTGGAGCTCGGCCTTGTAGACCGGGAAGGCCTGGCCCGGGTTGTCCTTCCACTCCTGGGGCAGGGGCAGCCGCGCGTAAAGGCGCAGGTCCGTGGGCCGGTTGTGCAGGCTGCCCCAGCGGTAGAGCACCTTGCCGTCGTCCTTGACCGTGAGGGAGTAGTCGTCCCCCAGGGCGATGTCGTGGGTGATGATCGACTCGCTCGGGTACATCTGCCACGGCAGGGCCGTCTCGCCGGCCTGGACGTCCGCGGTGTCCGGGATGCCGTCGCCGTCGGTGTCGCCCAGGACCGTGCCGGGCACCCCGTCGGTGAGGATGTTCAGGCTGTTGTCGAGGCCCGCGTTGGCGCAGTCGAAGTAGAGGGTCGGGTCCAGGGGGTTGGCCTGCACCGCCTGCACGCCGGTCACCGGGTCGGCGAAGAAGTACGGCACTGTCTCGTAGCAGCTGAGCACGTGCTCCATGACGGTGAAGTGCTCGGTGTCGCACTTCACCGCGGCGCCCGAGCCCAGGCCCGGGCAGCGCGTGCCCATGCGGCCCGGGGTCTTGAAGTCGGGGGTCTCCGGGCTCGAGGCCTTGACCCCGATCACCGCGCCGGTGGCCGGGTCCACCAGGTTTGCCACCCACCCTTCGGCGTAGTCGTAGTCGCGGACCTTGGGGAACCCGCCCAGGAAGTCCACGGTGTAGAAGGCGAACTCGCTGTCCACCGGGTAGAGCGTCGTGCCGTCCTTGTCCACGAAGGGCTGGGCGGCGTTTGCCGGGCACGGAACCCCGCCGGGGAGGCCGCAGATGATGGTGGTGTCCTGGACCGCGCCGCCGGTCCCGTAGGTGCTGCCGTCGAACCCGCCCTGCACGTCGGCCACGGTGAAGACGTGGTCCACCGAGTGGGTGACCACGGCCGCCCTGGCCAACCCCGCACACCAGGTCGCGCCCAGCGCGACAACTCCGAGGGCCCAGGCCCTCGCCTGCTTGGTCTTCATCTTCCTTCCTCCTTTGCTCCTGACGAAAAGAGACACCCAGCGCCGTCCCGGAGGGCCCGACTGCCCCGGCGCTCGGGGCACCCGGTTTCAGTCGCCGCCTCGTCTCCCCACCACCTCCTTTCCCTCTCCGGGCCGAAACGTTCGGGGGTGCGGCCACGCCGACCCGGCCGCACCCCCCGCACCCTCACCGGCAGGCCCGGTCCCGGGCACAGCCGGGATCGGCACAGTCCAGGAGCCCGTCACAGCATCCGTCACCTTGCCCGTGATCGCGGTCCCGGTCACCGGCGGCGGCTTCCCCGCCTGTGCGACGCCCGCGGCGAGAAGCGACGCAGCCAGCGCCGCGACCCGCAGCACCCCAAGTCCACCCATCGTCCTCCTCCTCTCCGTGCCTCCAGGGCATCCGCCCACCCAGACGAAAGCTGTGTCGCGCCGGCACCGCCGGAGGGCTCACGGGCGGAAGACGGCGCCGGGACACCCGCGGGGATCGCGGGGTCCCAGGGGCGAGAAGAGCAAGCCGAGTGCCAACGGGCCGCGGTGGCGAGAAGGGCCGGGAATCGGCCCCGGCAGGAGCGGCACGGCTGGCGGGAGTCCATACGGATGGCCAGAACCTGGCGTCCTGTCGTCAGTCTCTGGGCACCCTCTGGGGCAGATGCCGTGGGGGCTCGGCGTCAGGCTGGAACTGGCCGCGAGCGTGTTGTCGGGGAGGGACGGCGGGTGTTGGAGGCCTCTCCGGCTAGCATCACACCGACGAAAGGGAAACCGAGATTGGCTCAAAAACGAATATTGGCGGTTAATCTGGCCAGTGGCCTTAAGGGAAGATAGCGCTCTTTGGTGGGAACTGGTATGATCCGGCAAGTGCGCCAAGGCACATGACAGCCAACGGTTCCCCGATCGAGGGTTGAGGAAGAGGCCATGGGGACGAGCGAGCGGCGCGGCCCGCGGAAGAAGCCTCGTCGGCTGCCGTGCAGCGACCTCTCCTGTCGCATTCTGTTGTGCATGGCAGCGGTCGGCGTGCTGCCGGTCGTGGTCATGGCCTTGGAGGGTCACTACTTCGGCCGGCGAGCCCTCTACGACTCGGAGAGGGGACATCTCGGCTTCGCCTTGCAGTCCCGCGCCATCTGGCTCAAGGAGTGGCTCCACTTCACTCGCAACGAGTTCTTCCATACCGCTCAGGAGCACTCCCCGGTCCCGTCCCACGCCCTTCCCGGCGACCCCGTCTCGGCCGAATCCGTCGAGAGCGCGCTGCGCTTCTTGGCCAGGGGGCACGCCCGGTATGCCATGCTCTCGGCCTACGATGCTCGTTGGAACCTGCTCGCCGAACTGACCGACTCCCCGGCCTCCGGGTCCGCGCCCCGCCTCCCCGCCGATCTGCGGCACGCCTTGGAGACCTCGGACCAGTTCGCGGTCTCCTCCGAGTTCTTCTTCGACGGCGACCACGTGGTCGTTCCCCTCGGCCAGCCGGTGCTCGGGCCCGACGGCACGCGCGCCGGCTATATCGTCGCAGGCCTCGACCTCACCCACTCTCTGCGGCGCATCCTGGGGAACTCGAGCGATTTCGGAGAGACCGGGCGCCTGACCCTGCTCAACGGCAAGGGTCTGTGCCTCGTCCCGCCCAGCAACCGGCCAGAACTCGCGGGTAGACCCAGCGGCGTGCCCGGCGAGGTCCTCCGGCCCCCCTTCGGGGAGATCCGCCACTACCGCGACAGCCGGGGCGTCCAAGTCATGGGCGTGGCCGCGCCCCTGGAGGAGATGGGGTGGGTGCTGGTGGCCCAGGTGGACGAGGCCGAGGCGATGCACTGGCTGAACCTGGGGGCCGTCGTGGGCATGGGCACCGGAGGGCTCACGGTGGTGGCGGTCTCGCTCCTGGCCTTTCGCACCTCCCGCAGGCTCACCCGCGGCCTTCGAGAGCTCGCCGGGGTCGCCCAGAAGATCTCCGCCGGCCACCTGACCGAGCGGGCCCCGGACTTCCGCGACACCGAGGCCCACGAGCTGAGCGAGGCCTTCAACCACATGCTGGACCGCATCGAGGTGGGGCGGAGGGCCTTGGGCCGGTCCGCCTCGCTGGCCGCGGTGGGCGAGCTGAGCGCCAGCATCGTCCACGAGATGCGTAACCCCCTGGCGGCCGTAAAGCTCAACCTCCAGGGGCTGCAGCAGATGCTCCCGGAGGACCCGGCCGCCGGCGAGGCCGCCGGGATCGCCCTGGAGCAGGCCCGAAGGCTGGAGGACATGCTCTCCGATCTCCTCCACTTCGGCCGCCCCCTCGAGCTCCGGCGGCGCCCGGTGTATCTGCAGGCGATGGCCAAGGAGATCCTCCCACTGGTGCAGCAGGAGGCGCAGGAAAAGGGCGTCTCCTTCCGGGTCCAGGACGGACTCGGGCAGGAGGAGCTCTGGGTGGACCCCGAGCTCCTGGCGCGCGCCTTGACGAACCTGCTCACCAACGCCGTGCAGTGGTCGCCCCCCGGCGCCACCGTGCACCTTGCTGGAGCGCGCGTCTCCGGGGCATCGGAGTGGTTCTCCCTGTCGGTGGAAGACGAGGGCCCGGGCGTGCCGCCTGAGCGCCGGGAGCGTCTGTTCCGGCCCTTCTTCACCACTCGCCCGGGGGGCACGGGGCTGGGTCTGGCCAACGTGCGCAAGATCGTGGAGCACCACGGCGGCACGGTCTTCCTCGACGCGGCCGCCAACGGGGGGGCGAGGTTCACCCTGCATCTGCCGTTTCGGGGAGAGGCACCATGAGAGTGCTGATCATCGAAGACGACCCGGCCCTGTGCCGCTCCCTGGAGATCCAGTTGCGCCGGGTGGGCCACGAAGCCCGGTGCAGCGGGGGAGCACGAGGGGGCCTCGCCGCGGCGCGGGAGTGGCTGCCCGACGCAGTGCTCCTGGACCTGAACCTGCCCGACGGCCACGGCTTGGAGCTGCTTCCCTCCCTGGTGGCGGGGGGCCTGCCCGTGGTCATCGTGACCGGGGACCCGGCCAATCGCGCTGCGGTCGAGGCCATGCGGGGGGGAGCCTTCGATTACTTGCGCAAGCCCTTCGATCTGGAGGACCTGTTCCGGGTCGTCGACCGCATCGCCGGCGAACCGCGACCTGCCCCGCGGCCGGACCCCGGGTGGGCCGAGGAACCCGAAGAGGCGTGGGAGATGTTGGGCCAGGACCCCAAGATCCTCGAGCTCCACAAGCGACTCGGGCTGCTGGCCCGCAGCCGGGTTCCGGTCCTCATCCAGGGGGAGAGCGGCACGGGAAAGGAGCTCGCCGCCCGGATCCTGCACCGCGCCGCGACGCCGGACGGCCCCTTCGTGGCGGTGAACTGCTCGGCCGTAGTACCGTCCCTCGTGGAGAGCGAGTTCTTCGGGCACGAGAAGGGGGCGTTTACCGGCGCCGACCAGCGCAAGCTCGGCAAGGTGGAGCACGCGGCCGGAGGCACGCTCTTCTTCGACGAGATCGGGGAGATGCCCCTGCACCTCCAAGCGAAGTTCCTGCGCGTGCTCCAAGAGCTCGAGTTCGTGCGCGTGGGGGGACTGCGATCCATCCCTGTCCAGGCGCGGTTCCTGGCCGCGACCAATCGCGACCTGACCACGGCGGTTCGGGCGGGCACCTTCCGGGAGGACCTCTACCACCGGCTCGGCGTGGTCGCCGTGACCATACCGCCCCTGCGGGAGCGCCGGGGGGACATCCCGGTCCTGTCCCAGGGGCTCCTGGGCCGCATCGCCAGCAAACTGGGCCGGACTGCGACCCGCCTGTCGGAGGACGCGCTGCGGCTCCTCTCCTCCCAGCAGTGGCCCGGCAACGTGCGGGAGTTGGAGAACGTGATCACCCGGGCTCTCGCACTCTCCCCGAGCGCCACCCTCTCCGCCGATGAGCTCCGGTTCCACCTGGCCACCACCGGCGGGGAGCCCCCCCCCTCTCGGACCCCGACGACCCTGGCAGACGCGGAGCGCGACCACATTGCCCGCACCTTGGCCGCCCAGGGCTGGAACATCAGCCGCACGGCCCGGACCCTGGAGATATCCCCGACGACGCTGCGAAAAAAGATCCAGGACTACTCCTTGCGGCTCGCCCCCGATCCGGCGCCGATCTCCTCCTACGGCCCATAGGGCGCAGCCGGATCCCACTGCTGCGTCGGGTGCAAGAAGGAGACTGGAGGAAGTAAGGGAGGAAGTGAAGAGGAAGAAGGGAAGGGGTAACCGACGCGTGCTGGAGCGCCGTCGGATCTGTCCGGACCCGCAGGGAAAACGTCCGGTGCCAACAGATCCTGTCCGGACATTCGCCGGCGTTGGGGGCTGGGCGAGGGGTTTGCGGTTGGAGCTGCGCAGGAAGCAACGCGGGGCGCCCGAAAGGGCGCCCCGCTGCCTGGATGCGTTTGGAGGCGCCACCCGGATTCGAACCGGGGATAGAGGTTTTGCAGACCTCTGCCTTACCACTTGGCGATGGCGCCTCGGAGGCTGCGTACCCTACCCGGGTGGCTTCTCTCTTGTCAAGCGCTGCGTCGGTTCGCACCGGAGCGCAGGCCATGGGGAGGGGAGCCGGAACGGAACTCAATTTCCCATTGGTGGGAAGACCGTTTCCCAATTTGGATAGTCGAGGGGGACGGGAAGGTCCTCCCTTGCTCCACCGGCGCCAAGACTCGCGGCTCTGTCCCATGGCATGCTCTGTGCACTTCCTGCCCAAACCACCTGGCGCCATCCGAAGACCTACCCGGGGGCGTGCGTGACGCGAGACTTTCCCTGGCGTAACGCCCGGATCCGGGGCGAGGAGCACGGGGGCGCAGACAATGAACCCGCAGGTCGCGCAGGCCGTGCCGGAGAAGGCTGCCAACCGGCTCCTCCTGCTTCCCTACGCACTGCCCTACCTGACCTACGTTGCCATTGCCTCCCTGTTGGGAGGGCGGGTGAGCGCCGAGGTGAGCTACCTCCTGCGCCTGGTGTGCGTGCCCATCGCGCTGGCCTGGGGTTGGAAGTGGTACTCGGGGGTGAGGGGCCCGCGCAGCCCCTGGGGGTCTGCGGGGGTGGGCGCGGCGTGGGGGGTCGCGGGGGCGGT
>JBFLZB010000115.1 GCA_040756475.1 Thermodesulfobacteriota bacterium | reverse complement strand
GGGCTGGACGGCCCGGCGGTGCGTGCCGCCCTCTGGGGAGGCAGGGGAGGAGCGGGCTCGCCGGGGCCGGGCCCCGCAGGACCAGGGTCCGGGGGCGCTCCCGGCGCAGGGGGCGGGGCACCGGGCCGGGGAACCGGGCCCGGAGGTGGGTTTGGCGGGGGCCGGGGGCCGGGGGGCGGTCCCCGGTGAGCGGCCCCCGGGGGACCCTGTGTCTCTTCCTGGCCTGCTGGGCCGCCCTGTCTCACGAGGTACGGGCACAGGTGTTCGTCTCTCCCGGGCTCGAGGCGGCGGCGGGGTACACCTCGAACCGCTTCCTGGAACCCGACCACCGGGGCTCGCCCTACCTTCGCCTGGCGCCGAGCCTCACCCTGACCGCGCTCCCTTCGGGCGGCTCCGAGTTCTCCCTGCCCGAGCTCTCCCTGAACGTCGGCTACCACCGGACGGACTTCGCGGAGTCGGGCTTCGAGCACATCGAGGAGCTCACCGCCGAGGGCAGCGTCGCCCTGCCTTCGGGAAGCGCCCGGTCGGCCCTGGGGCTCTCCGTGGGGACCTACCGGGATCGGGCGCTCCCGGGGGACGACGCCCGGTGGGCGGCGATCGCCCCGAGCTTCTCCTGGACACCGGGGAGACAGCTCCACGTATCCCTGGAGGCGTCGGCCACCGCGCTTTGGTACGACTCCCGCGACACCCTGGAGGGCGACCGCCAGGAGGACCTGCGCGGGCTGCTGCGGCCGGGTCTCCGGTGGGCGCCTTCCGGCCCCGTACAGCTCTGGGCCGAGGCCTTCGGGGACATCAACCGTTCCAACGAGGACCTGGAAGAGTACCGCGCGGCGGGCGGCGCCGCGGGTCTCGACGCCACCCTGGGGCCGGGGGCCCGGGGCGGGGGCTGGGCCCGCTACCAGGTGCGCACCTACCGCACACAAGCCGACGGCGCGGACCGGCGCCGGGATACGCCCCTCTCCGCCGGGATCTGGGCGGCCTACCGTCTGGCTCCCGGGATCGAGGTTGCGGCCGAGGCGACCCACCTGGCCCACCGGAGCACCGACGACGCAAACGACTACCGGGTCTGGAACGTGGAGGCGGGTCTGCGCTTGGTGTACGATTGGGAGGTCTTCAAGCCCTGAGGGCCCGTGAAAGAATCGTCGCGAGCAGACCGGACTGCGCAACGAAGCAACCCGGTCGCGCAGCAGATGGTTTCACGGGCTCCGAGCCCCGGTCGTGCCATGCGCCTGTTCGACCTGACCCACCCCCTCGGCCCCGAGACCCCGGTCTTCCCGGGGGACGAGCCGGTGCGCCTTCGCGCGAGCGCTTCCCTGGCCCCCGACGGCTACCGGGCCGCGCGCCTGGAGCTCGGCACCCACTCGGGCACCCACGTGGACGCCCCGGCCCACCTCCTGCCCGGCGGCGCGAAGCTGGCAGAGCTCCCCCTGGAGCTCTGGATCGGACCCGGCCTGCTTCTCGACGCCGGAGCCCTCGAGGGCGGGGCCCTCCCCCAGGCCGAGCGCCTGCTCCTGGCCGGGTGCCCCGACGGCATTCCCCCAGAGTGGGCGCGAGCCCTCGCGGGCCGTGGCCTGCGGCTCCTCGGGATCGACGGCCCCAGCGTCGACCCGGTCGCCTCCCGGGAGCTCCCCGCCCACCGGGCCCTCCTCGGCGCGGGGGCGGTCATCGTGGAGAATCTGCGCCTGGAGGGCGCACCCCGCGGGCGCGGAACCCTCTACTGCCTTCCCCTCCGCGTCGAGGCGGGCGACGGCGCCCCCGCCCGGGTCCTGTGGGCGCCGGACGAAGGACACGGAGCCGTCCTCCCATGACCCCCCCGCCGCGCTCTCGCCGCACCGGCGGCCTGGGCTGGTCCCTGGTGCGCGACTGTCCCCGCTGCGGCCACCCGGAGGACCGCTGCCGGTGCTCCGCCGCCGCCCCTGCGCCCGCCCCCGCAGGAAAGCCCGTCATCCGCCTGCGCCTCGAGAAGCGCGCGGGCAAATCCGTCACCGTGCTCGCTGCGGAAGGCCTCTCGAAAGAAGCCCTCGCCGCCCTCGCCAAGGAGCTCAAGATCCTCTGCGGCACCGGCGCAACGGTGAAGCAGGCACAAGCCGAGCTCCAGGGAGACCACCGGGAGCGCCTGCGGCCGCTCCTCGGGGAGAAGGGCTATCGGGTGAAGGGATGAGCGAGGCGCTGCGCGAGGAAGATCTGGAGGTCGAGTTCTTCCGGGCCTCGGGCCCCGGGGGCCAGCACCGCAACCGCCGGGAGACCGGGGTGCGCATCCGGCACCTGCCCACCGGCATCGTGGTCACCGCCACCGAGCGCCGCTCCCAGGCCGACAACCGGGCAGCGGCCCTGGAGCGGCTGGTGGAGGCGCTCGCCCGCCGCAACCGCAAGAAGAAGCGCCGCGTCCCCACCCGTGCCACCCGCGCCTCCCAGGAGCGCCGGCTCCAGGCCAAGAAACGGCATGCGCAGGTCAAGTCGGGGCGCGGCAAGGTGGAAGGCGGCTAGAGTCGGGCAAATTCACTCCTTCGAGTGAAGCGCCGACCCCGGGCGCCGTGGTAGCCTGACGCGGTTGCAGCCTTCGGCCGGTCCCCCGGCGGCAGGTCCGGCTTCCTCCTGCCCTCCGCGCCGGCACCCCGTTCGGGAGGCACGCCGTGGAGCACCCCCTCGCCTTGGAGCGCTACTACTGGTTCGACCACGAAGTCCGTCGGTACCGGTACCCCAACGCCCGCACCCTGGCCGAACGGTTCGAGCTCTCGAACCGAACCGCCTACCGGGCAGTCGAGTTCCTGCGCGACCGGCTCGGCGCACCCCTGGAGTACGACCCCTCCCGCAAGGGCTACCGCTACGCCGACGAGACCTTCGCCCTCCCGGAAATCCGGGCGAGCCAGGAGGAGCTCCTGGCGGTGCTCCTTGCCCGGCGCCTGGTTGCCGGCGCCGGGGGCGGGTTCGTCGCCGAGGCCGTCGGCTCCCTCGCCGACAAGCTCCTCCTCGCCCTGGGCGCCCCCGACCTCCCCGCAGCCGGCCTTGGCGAGCGCCTCGATCGGAACCTCTCCGCCGCCTGGCCGGGCCACTCCCCGGCCCCCGAGCCCACCTTCCGAGCCATCCTCGAGGCCCTGCTCCACCGCCGGGTCCTCGCCATCACCTACCTCTCGCCCCAGCACGACCAGCCCACCCGCCGCGACGTCGAGCCCCACCACCTCCAGCACTACCAGGGGAGCTGGGTCCTCACCGCCTACTGCCGTCACCAAGAGGACTGGCGCAAATTCTACCTCTCCCGCATGGACGAGGTGCGGGTCGAGGACGAGAGCTTCGCCTCCCGGCCGCCCGAGGAGTGGGCGGTCCGGGTGGACGAGGCCTTCGGCCTCTTCCAGGGGGCCGAGCACCGGCAGGTCCGGCTTCGCTTCACCCCCTTCCGGGCCCGCTGGGTCCGGGAGCAGGTCTGGCACGAGACCCAGGAGCTCTCCCCCCGGCCCGACGGATCCCTCGACCTCTCGCTGCCCGTGGCCGACCTGCGGGAGATCAAGCTCAAGGTCCTGTCCTTCGGCGCCGACGTCGAGGTCCTGGAACCCGAAGAGCTCCGTGCCCAGGTGGCCGAAGAAGCCCGCCGGCTCTCGGCCTTGTATGGCAAGAGCGAAAAAGCCGGGACCTGTGACACCAGATGACAGGGGTGGGGGCGTATCCTGGGCGACGAGGGCCGGAGACCCAGCGGGGAAGCCCCGGCTCGGCCGAGCGCACGCGTCCCACCGGTCGGACGCGCCCCACACGCCCGAGCCTCGCGGATGCACTTCCCAGGAGGGTGCCATGAAGGTGGAGGCCGCACGCGCCCTGCGCGTATTCATGGAGCAGCTCTCGGAAGACCTATGGTGCGCGGGGTGGCTTGTCGGGCTCGAGTTCGACCTCTGGACCTGGGTCGAGCGCCGCCGGGCCGGCCTTGCCCCGCCCGACCAAGGCCGCAGTTTCGGCCCACCCAAAGGCTGGGAGCTCGACGCCGACGCCCTGGCCTGGCTCGCCGGCCAGGCCGGCGGCTGGTGGCGCTGGCCCGACGAGGGCCCGGGGCCGGTGTTCGTGGCGATGGGGGAGTGGAAAGAGAAGTACGAAGTGTGGAAGAGGCGTCGCCCGAACGACGCCCCGCGGGAGACCGCATGAGCCGATTCCTGATCTTCGACACGGAGACCACCGGCTTTCCCCTCGACCGCCGGGCGCCCTACACCAACGCCCGCAACTGGCCGCGCGTGGTCCAGCTCGCCTGGGCGGTGGTCGGGGACGACGGCCGGGAAGCGGCAGCAGAAGAGCACCTGATCCGCCCCGAGGGGTTTGCCATCCCGGCCGATGCGGTCCGGGTGCACGGGATCACCACGGAGCAGGCGAGGACCGAAGGCCTGCCCCTTGCCGACGCCCTGGGCCGGTTTCTGGCTGCGCTCGACGGCGAAGCCGACTCCGTTGCGCTCGTCGCCCACAACCTGGACTTCGACCGAAACGGCCTCGCCGCCGAACTCCACCGCGTGGGCCATGCCCGGCCCGACATCGAGCAGGCCCTCTTCCAAAAGCCCGCCCACTGCACCATGCAGGAAGCAACGGCCTACTGCCGCATCCCCGGCGCGCGGGGCCGCTTCAAGTGGCCCACCCTCGAGCAACTCCACCGCAAGCTCTTCGGCAAGGGTATCGAGGGCGCCCACACCGCCCTGGCCGACGTGCGGGCGTGCGCCCGGTGCTTCTTTCGGCTGCGGGAGCTGGGGGTGATGGGATGAGCGGCGACTACGGCTCGTACCTCCGGTACTGGGGCAAGGCGAGGACCGTGGACAAAGGGGGCGGGTTCCACCTGCTCGTCTACCACTGCCTGGACGTGGCGGCGGCCGGAGAGGTCCTCCTTGGGGAGCAGCCCTCCCTGGTCTCCGGCGTGGCCGACTTCCTCAGGGTTGGGGTGGACGAGCTGCGGCGCTGGCTCGTGACTCTTCTGGCGGGCCACGACGTGGGGAAGTTCGGCGACGGGTTCCAGAACCTGCGCCCCGACCTCCTCTGCAGCCTGCAGGGCCGGGAGAGCCGCGCCGGCTACGACGAGCGGCACGACACCCTCGGCTTTCGCTTCCTCACGGAGCGGAGCTTGAACCCGCGGCCCATGGGCACCCTGGCCGGGAGCGCGGCGGCCGGAATCGACCCCGAGGACCTGCGGGAGCTCCTCACGCCGTGGCTCGCGGCTACCACCGGGCACCACGGCCGCCCGCCACGGCTGGACCTGTCGCGGAGACCAGTATCCCATCACTTCCCCGACTCCGTGGCGGTGGACGCGACCGCCTTCCTGGAGGCGGTGACGGGTCGCTTGTTGCCGGGGGGCGCGCCCTTCGACCTGACCGACTACCGGCGGTTCTCCCGGGCGTTTCCGCGGGTGTCGTGGCTCCCGGCCGGCCTCGCGGTGGCCGCCGACTGGATCGGCTCCAACGAGGCCTGGTTCCCATACCGGAGCGACCCCATTCCCCTCGAGACCTACTGGCGGGACCACGCACTGCCCCAGGCCCGGACGGCCGTCGCCGAGAGCGGCCTGGTCGCGGCGCCTGCCTCGGCTTGGGGCGGCGCGCGGTCCCTGTTCCCCGGCTTCGACTCGCTCACCCCGCTGCAGCGGCTGGCGGAGGAGATCGAGCTCTCGGACTACCCGCAGCTCTTCGTGGTCGAGGAGCTAACCGGCGGCGGCAAGACCGAGGCGGCCCTGGCCCTGGCCCACCGGCTCATGGCGCAAGGGGCGGCGGACGGCGTCTACCTCGCGCTCCCGACGATGGCGACGGCCAACGCCATGCACCGCCGGGTCGAGCCGATGTTCCGGCGGCTGTTCGCCGAGGGCTCTTCGCCTTCCCTCGTCCTCGCCCACAGCGCCGCCCGGCTGGCACTGGCCCTGGAAGACCGGAACCGCGCCGAGGACGGCCCCGCGCGGGGCGAGGACACCGCCTCGCGGCAGTGCGCCGACTGGCTCGCCGACGGCCGGAAAAAGGCGCTCCTCGCCCACGTGGGGGTGGGCACCATCGACCAGGCCCTGCTCGCGGTCCTCGCGGCGCGCCATCAGTCCATGCGGCTCTTCGGCCTGTGCCGGAAGGTGCTGATCGTGGACGAGGTGCACGCCTGCGACGCGTACGTCCACCGGCTTCTCTGCACGCTGCTCCGCTTCCACGCGGCCCTGGGCGGCAGCGCGATCCTGCTCTCCGCCACGCTCCCGGCCAAGATGCGCGCCGAGCTCGTGGGGGCCTTCGGGCAGAGCCTGAACGTCCAAGACGCGAGCCCCGTGGAAACGGCCTATCCCCTGGTGACGCAGCTCACGGTGGAGGGGTTGCGCGAGGTCCCGACCGAGGCAAGGGAGAGTCTCCGCCGGCGCGTGGCCGTGCGGCCGCTCCACTCCCGGGACGACGTCGCGGCGGCGCTGGGCCAGGTGCTGGAAGCCGGCGGCTGCGCCTGTTGGGTGCGAAACACGGTGGACGACGCCCTGGAAGCGTATCAGGAGTGGACGGAGCGCCTCGGGAAGGACCGCGTGACGCTCTTCCATGCCCGCTTCGCCCTGGGCGACCGCCTGACCCGGGAGAAGGAGGTCCTCGGGCACTTCGGGCCGGAGAGCGCGGCCGGCGAACGCCGAGGGCGGCTCCTCGTCGCCACCCAGGTCGTGGAACAGTCCCTGGACCTCGACTTCGACGGCATGGTGACTGACCTCGCCCCCATCGACCTCCTGATCCAGCGGGCCGGGCGCCTGAAGCGCCACGCCCGGCACCCCGAGGGGAACCGGGTCGATGACGGCCGCGACCGGCGGCCCCCGCCGGAGCTCGGCGTCTTCCTGCCCGAGCCCGGCACCGAGGCCGACGCCGCCTGGTTCTCCGGGCTCTTCCCGCGGGCCGCGTGGGTGTATGAGAACCACGGCCAGCTCTGGCTCACTGCCCGGTGGCTCGGGGAGCACGGCGGCTTCACCATGCCCGAGGACGCCCGCGCCATGATCGAGGCCGTGTACGGCGACGACGCACAGGCCGCCATCCCAACCGGCCTCGCGGCCCGCACACAGCGGGCGGAGGGCAACGCCAGCGCCAAGTCGGCCCAGGGGCGGCTGAACAGCCTCGACCTCGACGCCGGCTACGCGGCCACGGCCACTCACTGGCAGGACGACGCCTCGGCGCCCACCCGGCTCGGGGACCCCACGACCACCGTGCGCCTGGCCAAGTGGGAGGATGGGCGACTCGTGCCGTGGGCCCAGGGTGACCCCCGGCACGCCTGGCAGCTCTCGCAGCTCGCGGTCCGCAAGAACCGCGTCGCGGCCGAGGCACAGGCTGTGCCGGAGGCGCCCCTCGCCGCCGCGAAGGCGGCGATGCCAGACCGCGGCGAGCACTGCGTGGTCGTGGTCCTCAAGCGCACGGACGACGGCTACGTCGGCACCGCGTTGAACGGCCGTGACCAGACGGTCCGCGTGAGCTACGACGCCCGCTTCGGGCTCCGGTACCTGGGAGGAGACGAGCCATGAACCTGATCGAAGACGCCTGGATCCCGGCCCGCCGGCAGAGCGGCGCCGTCGAGCGCATCGCGCCGTGGCAGCTCACCGATCGCTTCGCCGAGGACCCCTTCGTGGGCCTGGCCGCGCCGCGGCCGGACTTCAACGGGGCGCTGGCGCAGTTCCTGGTCGGGCTCCTGCAGACGTGCTTCGCACCGGAGGACGGCAGAGAGTGGCGTTCGCGGCGCCGAGAGCCGCCCGATCCACCGACCCTGAAGAAGGCCTTCGCACCGGTCTCGTTCGCCTTCGACCTGGACGGGGACGGACCTCGGTTCCTGCAGGACTTGACGCTGGGTCTAGAAATCGAGGCGTTGGCCCCGGTCGACCGGGCGAAGCGTTTGGTCAATATCGAGGACATGCTCATCGAAGTCCCTTCGGGGGGGCACTTCGTGAAACGGGGAAGAGTCGGCCGGCTTTGTCCAGCCTGCGCAGCAAGCGCCTTGCTGACGCTTCAAGTCAACGCGTCGTCGGGCGGCCGGGGCCATCGAGCGGGCATGCGCGGGCCACGGTTCCTTACGACCTTGGTCCAGGGGGATTCACTGTGGGCGACTTGTTGGCTGAACACGTTGGAGTCCAGGGCCTTCCTGTCGTGGACCGGAAACCCTGAGAAGGGTTCGCCGGAAGACCGTTTCCCCTGGCTCCAGCGAACTCGAACCAGTGAGAAGGACCAGAAGACGACCCCCGACGATGCACACCCGGCGCAGGCGTTTTGGGCCATGCCTCGTCGCATTCGACTCCTTTTCTCGGCTTCAAGAAATGCGGACACGTGTGACCTGTGCGGACTGGAGGGGTTGCAGTTCGTGCAGACGTATCTGACCAAGAACCACGGCGTCAATTATGACGGTCCCTGGCGGCATCCACTCTCGCCTCACTACGTGAACGAGGACGGCTCGGTGAAACCTATCCGATCAGATCCTGGCGGCATCGGGTACCGGCACTGGCTCGGCCTGGTCCAGAGCGTCACGGACGGCAAGGGCGGGCGCGAGCCGGCAGCGGTCGTCACCCGGTATCTTCGGGCCGGCAGCGAGGACCTTCGGCTGTGGGCCTTCGGCTACGACATGGACAACATGAAGGCGCGCTGCTGGCACGACAGCACCATGCCGCTTTTCGCCTGTCCCGAGGACATCCGCGAGGACTTCGCCTTCCGCGCTGCGTCCCTGGTCCGCGGCGCCGACGTGGCCGCCTTCGAGACCCGCAGCCACGTCCGCAAGGCCCTGTTCAAGCCGGGGAGTGACGTCAAGGGCGACCTCTCCTTCGTTTCGGGCCGGCTCTGGCAGGAGACGGAGCCGGCGTTCTTCGGCGCCCTCCCGAGGATTCGAGAGGTCTTGCAGACTGGGGGTGATGTCGTGCCGGAGGTCGAGGCATGGCACAGGCTCCTCGTCCGCACGGCGGAGCGGATCTTCGACGACCTGTCCCAGACCGGCGCCTTCGAGGCCGCCGACCCCAAGCGCATCGCGCTCGCCTGGCGCGACCTCCAGAAGGTGCTGCGGGGCAAGAAGCTGAGAGAGACCCTGGGGCTGCCGCTCAAGGCAGCGGCGAAGGCGGCTCCGAAGAAGAGAAAGGAGGGGTGATGGCAGAGCAGAGCATCGGCCGGATCTTCACGCAAGGGGACGAATCCTCGGGCCTCCTCGTCGCCTGGTGGGAGGCGCTGGAAGGCAGCCGGGGCGAGCGAGCCAGCCTGAGGCGGGCGGCGGGCCCGGCGGAGGTCGCCTACTGTGCGCCCTTCCACAGCCTCCTGGCGAAGTTGCGGCAGGCCGGCTACCCGGTGGCGGCCAGGGACGCGGACCGACTCGCGGCCGTGGCCGGACTGGCGGCGCACGTGAGAGCCCATGCGGCCGGTGCCGCGGTCGCCCGGCAGATGGCGGCGGCCAAGACGCCGGGGGCCGGCGCGCGCGTAAGTGGGCTCAGGTTCCGGCGGCTTATGGCGGTCGCGGATCGAGACGAGCTCTACCCCCTCCTGCTCCGGGTCGTCCGCCTGCTCGACGGCACGGTCAACCTGGTGGATCTGGCCCGGGCCGTCTACTGGTGGAACGAGCGTACCAAGAAGGAGTGGGCCTACGAGTACTACGCTGCGGCACCTTCGGAACTGTAGAGGAGGAGACCCGACATGAGCACGTTCATCCAACTCCACCTGCTCACCAGCTATCCCCCGGCCAACCTGAACCGCGACGACCTGGGCCGCCCGAAGACGGCGGTCATGGGCGGTGTCCAGAGGCTCCGCGTCTCGTCCCAGAGCCTGAAGCGCGCGTGGCGGACGTCCGACCTGTTTCAAGGGGCGCTCGACGGCCACGTGGGCACCCGCACCAAGGAGATGGGCGTCGGCGTGCTGGACCGCCTGACCGCCGCCGGGATACCGGAAGGGGATGCGAAGAAGTGGGCGCAGGCCATCGCTGGCCGGTTCGGCAAGCTCAAGGCCGCCGGCGAGGAGATCGAGCAACTCGCGCACTTCAGCCCCGCCGAGGTGTCGGCGGTCGAGACGCTCACGACCACTCTGATCGCCGAGCGGCGTGCGCCGCGCGACGACGAACTGAACGGTCTCCTGCAGGCCGCGCACACCGCCTCGGACATCGCCTTGTTCGGCCGCATGCTGGCGGCCGCGCCAGCCAAGAACACCGAGGCCGCAGCCCAGGTCGCACACGCCATCACCGTCCACAAGGTCGCCGTCGAGGACGACTATTTCACCGCGGTGGACGACCTGAACAGCGGGGCCGAGGACGTGGGCGCCGGTCACATCGGGGAGACCGAGTTCGCAGCCGGTCTCTTCTACCTCTACGTCTGCATCGACCGGGACCTCCTCCTCGAGAACCTCCAGGACGAGAAGGATCTGACCCGGCGGACATTGAAAGCGTTGGCCGAGGCTGCCGCGACCGTGGCGCCCACGGGCAAGCAGAACAGCTTCGCCTCTCGCGCCTACGCCTCGTACATCCTGGCCGAGAAAGGCACGCGCCAACCCCGGTCCCTGTCGGTCGCTTTCCTGAAGCCCGTGACCGGCCAGGACATGCTGGGCGGCGCGATCAAGGTCCTTGAAGACACCCGAGTGAACATGGACAAGGTCTACGGAGCCTTGAGCGACGTGCCCCCCTGCGTAATGAACGCGGCGACGGGCGAGGGAAGTCTTGCGGAGCTCCTCGACTTCGTGGCCGAGCCGCTGCCCGAGAAGAAGGACCCGGCATGACGGACTACCTCGTCTTCCGACTCTACGGCCCACTGGCTTCCTGGGGCGACATCGCCGTGGGCGAGGTGCGGCCGAGCGCTACCCACCCCTCCAAGTCCGCCATATTGGGATTGGTGGCCGCGGCCCTCCGGATCGACCGCGACCAGGAGGCGACGCACCGCGCCCTGGTCCAGTCCTACGGCTTTGCTGTGCGCGTGGACAGCATGGGCGTGCCCCTGGTGGACTACCACACGGTCCAGGTACCGCCGTCGGGCACGGGCAGGAACCGCAGGACGTTCGCCACGCGCCGAGACGAGCTCTTCACGCTGCCGCGCGACGCCTTGAACACGATCCTATCCCGCCGTGACTACCGGATGGACGCCCTCGCCGCCGTCGCGCTCTGGGTGAGGGCCCATGACGCCCCTTTACCCTTGGCGGCGATCCGCGACGCCCTGGAGCGGCCCGGGTACGTGCTCTACCTGGGCCGGAAGTCCTGCCCCTTGGCCTTGCCACTGGAACCTCAGATCGTGGGCGCAACCTCGATCCGGGCGGCGTTCGAGGCGGCGCGGTTCGCCAATCTCGAGGAGTTGCGCCACCTGCCCGTCTCGGGGCCGCCGGCGCTGTACTGGGAGGACGGCGCACAAGCGGGGCTCGACCCCCGCCACACCTTCGAGCGCCGCGACGTGCCGCTGTCTCGCCGCCGGTGGCAGTTCGACGTCCGGCGCGAGCACCACTCGCCGTTGATGGAGGAGGGGTGACCATGTACTTCAGCCGGATCACCGTCCGCCCCGACGCCGGGCGGGCCGGGGCGTTCTGGAGCGCGTTTCGAAGCCCCTACTCTCTGCACAAAGCGGTGTGGGGGCTCTTTGGCGACCACCCGGACCGCGAGCGGGACTTCCTGTACCAGGTGACCGAGGGCGCCGGGCCACCGGTGGTGTACGCGCTGTCGGCCCGGCCGCCGGCCGAGGAGAACGAACTGTGGAGCGCGCAGAGCAAGCCCTTTGCGCCAATACTCGACGCAGGAACGCGCCTCGGGTTCCTCCTTCGCGCAAACCCTGTGCGGACGAGGGCCGGGAAACGCCACGACGTGGTCATGGAGGAGAAGCACCGCTTGAAGCTCCAGGCAGTCCCCCGCGCCGAGTGGCCCCTGGAGGCGGAGCTCATGCAGGCGGCCGCCGGCCGGTGGCTCGAAGAGCGGTCCGAGAAGTCAGGCTTTCGCGTCGAGAGCGTCCGGGCCGACGCCTATCGCCAGCACGAGTTCCGAAAGGGCGGCGGGAAGACCATCCGCCTGAGTACCGTGGACTTCACCGGCGTCCTGCGAGTCGTCGATCCCACTCGTTTCGGCGAGCAACTCCGCCAGGGCTTCGGCCCGGCCAAGGGCTTCGGGTGTGGGCTGATGCTGATTCGGCGGGTATGATGGGTCCGCCATGTTCGCAAGTCGTCGCAGACAGGGTGGAGGAAGGGAGAGCCCCGTGAACATCGAACCTGCGATCGTCTCTGACCCCGACGTGATGCTCGGCAAGCCCGTCGTTCGGGGCACGCGGATCACCGTGGAGCTGATCCTCGAAAAACTCGCCGCGGGCGAGTCCGTCGACGAGATCGTGGAGGCCCATCCTCGCCTTTCGCGGGAAGCCGTCTCGGCCGCCTTGGCGTTCGCGGCCGAGTCGATGAAGGCCGAGGTGGTCCATCCGCTCCGGAAGGCCGTGTAGTGAATCTTGTCGCCGACGAGGGGGTGGACCGAGCCATCATCGAACGCCTTCGCGCTGACGGCCACGACGTGCTGTATGTGTCGGAGATGGCGCCCGGTATCGCCGACGAGACGGTGCTCGACCTCGCGAGGGAGCGGCGAGCGATCCTGGTCACGTCGGACAAGGATTTCGGCGAGCTCGTTTTTCGGCAGGGCCGGTTGTCCGCCGGCGTGGTTCTCCTGCGGCTGCAAGGGCTGAAGGCCGCCGAGAAGGCCGCCCTCACCGCCGAGGCGCTGGCTGCGTGTGGCCCAAACGTCGGCGGGGGATTTGCAGTGGTCACCCCCCGTGCCTTGCGCGTTCGCCCTGGCCGGGGCGCGAGGTGAACCGAGACATCCCACCCGGACAGCAGGAACAGCGCGATGCTCCCACCCTTGAAGCCCATCCCCGTCAAGGACCGCGTGTCGGTCGTGTTCGTCGAGAAGGGGCAGCTCGACGTGCTGGACGGGGCCTTCGTCGTGGTGGACAAGCACGGAGTGCGCACCCACATCCCGGTGGGCGGCGTGGCCTGCCTGATGTTGGAGATCGGCACGCGAGTTTCCCACGCGGCCGTGGTGCTGGCCGCCCGGGTCGGGTGCCTCCTCGTCTGGGTCGGCGAGGGCGGCGTGCGGCTCTACTCCGCCGGCCAACCGGGCGGCGCCCGCGCGGACCGGCTGCTCTACCAGGCCAGCCTGGCCCTGGACGACGCGGCGCGACTCAAGGCCGTGAGGAAGATGTATGCCCTCCGGTTCAAGGAGGAGCCGCCTGCCCGCCGCAGCGTGGAGCAGCTTCGGGGGATCGAGGGCGCACGGGTGCGCAAAATGTACGAGCTGATCGCTCGGCAGCACCGGGTGGAGTGGAAGTGGCGCAACTACGACCACACGGAGTGGGGCAGCGGCGATGTGCCCAACCGGTGCCTGTCCGCCGCCACCGCTTGCCTCTACGGCGTCACCGAGGCGGCGATCCTGGCCGCCGGCTATGCGCCGGCAGTGGGCTTCATCCACACGGGCAAGCCCCAGTCCTTCGTCTACGATATCGCCGACATCTTCAAGTTCGAGACGGTAGTGCCGGTGGCGTTTCGCATCGCGGCCACCCAACCTCAGGCCCCCGAGCGGGCCGTGCGGATCGCATGCCGCGACGCCTTTCGTCAGACCAAACTCCTGGCCCGGATCATCCCCACGATCGAGCAGGTGCTCGCGGCCGGCGATCTGCCCGTGCCCAAGCCGCCGGAAGAATCGGTAGCCCCGGCCATTCCCAACAAGGAGCAGCTCGGCGATGCTGGTCATCGTGGTTGAGAACGCACCCCCGCGGCTTCGCGGGCGCCTCGCGGTCTGGCTGCTCGAAGTACGGGCCGGCGTCTACGTGGGCAAGTATGGCAAGAAGGTGCGCGAGATGCTCTGGCGGCAGGTACAGGAGGGGATCGAGCACGGCAACGCCGTTCTCGCCTGGGCCACGAACACCGAGAGCGGCTTCGACTTCGAGACCCTCGGCCAGAATCGCCGCATACCTGCGGACATGGATGGGCTCCGGCTGGTGTCGTTCTTACCCGATGGCCCGAAGAGAAAGGAGGAAGATGCGGGGCCAAACGCGACCTAAAACCTTGGTACATTTTTCACAGCTCAGATAGCTCAGTCATTTCAATGGGGTGGAATTAGTGTGTTCCCCACGGGTGTGGGGATGGACCGCGCGCCCGTCGCCGCCGTGCAACGGGTACGGCGTGTTCCCCACGGGTGTGGGGATGGACCGGGATAGTGTGAACCGCCCGTTACGGTAGCAGGGTGTTCCCCACGGGTGTGGGGATGGACCGAACATCCGCACCCTCTACGCCATGGCGCTGCGGTGTTCCCCACGGGTGTGGGGATGGACCGGCCGGACCCAACGGACACCAATCGAACCGCAGGTGTTCCCCACGGGTGTGGGGATGGACCGTGATCCGCGCCAATCGTCAACGCTTTGCGGCGGTGTTCCCCACGGGTGTGGGGATGGACCGAGTGGGCACAGGTGTCCGGCGGGTACATGACGGTGTTCCCCACGGGTGTGGGGATGGACCGGAATAACCGGATATCTATTCATTATTTCCTCTGTGTTCCCCACGGGTGTGGGGATGGACCGGTGATCTCGACCTCCTCGTCCCTGGAGAAGTCGTGTTCCCCACGGGTGTGGGGATGGACCGTTTGGTGCGGCTCCTGTTTACTATAGGACCATGTGTTCCCC